>JAGQWW010000049.1 GCA_020436955.1 Saprospiraceae bacterium
TTGGTTGGGTATTGTATTGGGACTGGACGGAACGATGTGGGATTGATGGGATGCGGGGTGCGGGACGCGGAATTTCACATATCACATATTTCATATAGCATATAGCATATAGCTTGTGAATTATTCTCACCACTACGAGCGCAACGGGCGCTACGTAAATGGCACCTTGTTATTAAAACCAAATCACGCAAACCGCACCACGCACCACGCATCACGCTTCACGCAAACCGCATCCCGCACCCCGCATCCCGCAAAATTTACACTAATTTACCTTACTTAAAACATACAATGCAGACTGGAGCATACATTGAGCCGAAAAAGAATTATCATGCAAAAACACCTTGTAGCAATTATCCTTCCGGCTGTAGCCTGCTTTATTTTATTCGCTTGTAATAGCAAGGCATCCAATTCAAGCACTGAAGTTCCGATTTCGACCCAAGACACTTTTGGACAGCCTGTGGCAGATTATATCGTCGATGCCTTTCGAGATAGTAAAGGCAATATTTGGTTTGGTTCCATGTCAAAAGGAGCTATTCGATACGATGGAAAATCTTTTACCTATTTTACTGAAAAAGACGGGTTACCCATTAATGCAGTAGTGAAATATACTGAAGATGACAGGGGCAATATCATCATGAATACCCAAAATGGCATTTGTGTTTATGATGGCAATACTTTTCAGACCTATGGTGAAAAACAAGGATTACCGCACTTTAGAACTTCCAATTCTCTTATTGATTCAAGAGGCAACCATTGGATAGGAACCTGGGGTGGTGTTTGCAGGTTTAACCGGGATACCTTTTACGATTTCCCCCTTCCAAATCCGGATGTAAAACTCGAAAGTTATCAAACCACGCAGGATTGGATAACTGAAATTATTGAAGATAAAAATACGGACATGTGGTTTAGCAGAGATGGTTACGGCATGACCCGATTTGATGGCGTCCATTTTAAGCATCTGACTAAAAAAGATGGATTACCTTCCAATAATGTCCAGGAAATGTATGTAGATAAAGCCGGAAATATCTGGATAGGTTGCAGAGTAGCAGAAAGGGATCATCCAGATCCAGAAAAAAGGCATGGAGCCGGAGGCTTAGCAAAATATGATGGCAAAACCATCACCACCTTTCCCGACATACCCGGACTGCACAACAGTGACATCTATTTGATCGAAGGGGACAGCCAGGGAAATATCTGGATTGGATCGAGTGGATTTGGACTTTTTAAATACGATGGAAAGAAATTCACCTTATATGATAAAGTGGATCGCCCGGACCTCACCTACAGCAAAGGCTTTCAGGCATTCCTCGAAGACCCCGATGGAAAACATTGGATCGGCATGTCCGGCGGACTGTTCAGACTGGTCGGCGATTCCATAGTACACTTTCCAAAATAATTTACGAAGTACGGTTTACGATTTACGTCCAGATGAATGTGTGTAAATCGTAAACCATACTTCATAACTTAATTTTCACGCACCACGCGTCACGTATCACGCATACCGCATACCGCACCACGCATACCGCACTCCGCGCACCGCATCACGCATCCCGCATCACGCCCAACTAATTTTCCTTACCTTGGGTCATGCCTACATCAAAGCCACCCTGGTATTATCTGTTACTGCTTATTCTGGCCGGTGAATCAGTCTTTATTCTGCCATTTGTTCTATCCAGAATATTCAGACCTACCGTATTGGAAGCATTTAGTTTGGACAACACCCAATTGGGGCTTTGTTTTTCCTTGTATGGAATTGTTGCCCTGGTTTCTTACTTTTTTGGAGGGCCACTAGCAGATAGATTTGTACCTCGAAAGTTGATGGCAGTTGCGCTTTGGATGACGGCGTTGGGAGGTATTTTATATGCTACCTTTCCAAAATACGAAGTACTTCGCTTGCTATATGGATATTGGGGTTTTACCACCATTTTCCTGTTCTGGGCGCCTATGATTAAAGCAACACGGGTTTGGGGTGGTCCGGCGTCTCAAGGGAAAGCCTTTGGATTACTGGATGGTGGCCGGGGATTGGTAGGTGCACTTTTTGGTGCGCTTGGTGTCTATATTTTTGCCTTCTTTTTATCCGACCAAAGTATCGAAGCCTCTTTTGCCGAAAGGCAGGAAGCTTTTAAATGGGTTATCTGGACCTGCGCTGCGCTGGTGGCTCTTACCGGAATACTGGTTTGGTTCTTTTTAGAAATAAAAAGCTCGGTTGTTAAAAACATTAGCCTGGAGCAAATCAGCCTCACCGAGATAGGCAAAGTCTTGCGACTACCTTCTGTGTGGTTATTAATGTGTGTCATTTTATGTGCGTATGTGGGTTATAAGGCCACGGATGTGCTTTCCCTCTATGCAAAAGATGTGATGTTGTACGACCAGGTCCAATCTGCCCAGGTAGGTACTGCATTACTTTTTATCCGTCCTATTATTGGTATAGCCATTGGATTCATAGCAGATCGCTCCCGTACTACACTTTGGCTTCTTATCAGTTTTGTCATTTCATTTTTAGGTGCGATGGTTTTTGCCTCCGGCATCATTAGCTCCTCCTCTACCCTTTTATTTATCATTTCGGTCTTCATTATTGCAGCCGGTGTCTATGGAGCCAGGGCTTTATATTATGCTGTCATGGAACGAGGCCAAATTCCATTGGCGATAACCGGAACTGCTGTCGGGCTTATCTCTCTGGTTGGTTATACGCCAGATATTTTTGCCGGCCCATTGATGGGGGCTTTGTTAGATAGCTCCCCGGGAGAAGCAGGACATCAACATGTTTTTTGGATGGTAGCCGGATTTTCCTTTGTAGGAAGCATTGCTGCCTGGTTGTATTTTAGGATGTATGGTAAAAGGAGGTGAGTGTCTTTTCCCCGCAAAGTTCGCTAAGGTCGCTACGTCATTTTCCTCATTATTAATTTCATATTTTTTATTCGAACTTTAGACGACCTTTGCGCCCTCAGCAAACTTTGCGGTGATTATTTATGAGAAACTACCTCCTCGAAATCTGTTGCGACACACTTGAAGACTGCCTTGCTGCCCAACAAGGTGGTGCAGACCGTATCGAATTGTGTGCCCTGCTGCCTACCGGTGGTTTGACGCCGACTTTTGATCTTTTTAAAAATGTAAAAAAAGGTATAAACATCCCTGTTTTTGTACTCATTCGTTGCCGGGAAGGCAATTTTGTTTACTCAAAAGAAGAGACTGACCGCATGGTCCACCAAATCAGGGAATTTGTCTCCCTTGGTGCTGACGGTATCGTTTGTGGTGCACTAACCCCTGATGGGCAACTCGATATCAGTGCTACCCAGCAGTTTATACATGCGGCCGCTCCCCTGCCCTTCACATTTCATCGTGCCTTCGATGCTGTAAAAAATCCGGAACAAGCCTTACAACAACTCATCGAACTTGGTACTTCACGCATCTTAACTTCCGGTCTCCAACCTACCGCTTTACAAGGTTTACCTCTTTTAAAAAAATTGCAACATCAGGCCGGCGAAGCACTCACCATACTCGTGGCCGGTGGTGTTCGCCCCCACAACCTACCTGAACTCGTACAACAAAATAACTTTCGTGAATTCCATTCGGCTGCAAGGCCTACCCCCTCAGGTCGGGTTCTAGCTGAGTGGGTGGAGGATATGAAGTGAGGGCTTTTGGCGTGGAACGTGGAGCGTGAGGCGTGGAGCGTAAGGCTTTGGGCATGCCCTGACCTACAAAGCATTATTTTATAAACGGCAAAATCAAAAATCAAGATCCAAAAATCAAAAATCTCCTCATCCGCCTCCAGGGGCGGCGAATCGGAGAAATAAGGATTTAGGTGTAGTTCATAAAGTATAAGGAAGCTTAAAAAAATCATATACCATATTTCATATATCATATTTCATATATATTCTCTCCCTCTCAAATGGGCGGCAATTCTTGAAGGTTTGCAGAAATCAAAATTCAAGATCCAAAAATCAAAAATCAAAAACCTCCCTCCCATTTCTTTTCCTTTGGCCAAAAACACCTTACAGGAATCAGGCTTTTGCACTTACGGTGCTTTCCGAAATGATATTTGCAGAAAAAAATAAATTCGGGCCTAAGTCATTCAAAATGATACCTTTGCAGCAAATTTTTATACATGATTACAGTAAGAGATCTTAGTCTTCAGTTTGGAAAAAGAGTTTTGTTTGACGAAGCCAACGTATTTTTTGGTCCGGGCAATTGTTATGGTGTTATCGGAGCCAATGGTGCGGGTAAGTCAACTTTTTTGAAAATCCTTTCCGGTGAAAAAGAAGCCAATCGCGGCCACATCGAATTTGAGCCCGGAAAAAGGATGGCAGTTTTGAAACAGGACCACTTTGCTTTTGATGAAGTGAAGGTGTTGGATACAGTGATGATGGGGCATGATAAATTGTGGAAAATCATGCAGGAGAAAGATGCCATCTATATGAAGGAAGATTTTACTGAGGCAGACGGGATCAAAGCATCGGAGTTGGAAGCTGAATTTGCAGAGATGGACGGATGGAACGCTGAGCCGGAAGCTGCTGCTCTTTTGAGTGGTATCGGGATCAAAGAAGCTGACCATTTCAAATTGATGAAAGAGCTGAATGGTAATCAAAAAGTAAGAGTTTTGCTTGCCCAGGCTTTGTTCGGTGACCCGGACATCCTTATCCTGGATGAGCCTACCAACGATTTGGATATCGAAACCGTAACCTGGTTGGAAGATTTCTTGTTGGATTTCAAAAACACGGTGATTGTTGTTTCTCACGACCGTCACTTCCTGGACGCAGTTTGTACTCACGTTGTCGATATCGACTTTAGCAAAATCAATGTCTTTACCGGAAACTATTCCTTCTGGTATGAGTCTTCTCAATTGGCATTGAAACAAAAACTGGCTGCCAATAAGAAAGCAGAAGAGAAACGTGCGGAAATGCAAGCCTTTATTGACCGATTTAGTGCCAATGCTTCTAAGAGTCGCCAGGCAACGGCCCGCCGTAAAATGTTGGATAAATTGACCCTGGAAGAAATCAGACCTTCCTCAAGAAAATACCCTGGTATCATCTTCACGCCTCAAAGAGAAGCAGGTGACCAGATTTTGAAAGTAAACAACCTGTCCTACAGCCTGAATGGCAAACAACTTTTCTCAGGTGTTGACTTCATGGTTAACAAAGGCGAGAAAATCACTGTCCTTTCAAAGGATGGTTTAGCGACAACTGCCTTCTACCAGATACTAAACAGAGAATTGGAAGCAGACGGTGGCGACTTTGAATTCGGTCAGACCATCACCACTTCCTACCTGCCCATCGAAAACGAGAAATTCTTCAGCGATGAGCCTATGAATTTGCTGGATTGGTTGCGTCAATACTCCGACAACAAAGACGAGCAGTACATCCGTGGCTTCCTTGGAAAAATGCTTTTCTCTGGTGAGGAAATTTTTAAGATGTCGAATGTACTTTCAGGAGGCGAAAAAGTACGCTGTATGATTTCCCGTATGATGTTGAAACAAGGAAACCTTTTGATGGCCGATGAACCTACCAATCACCTGGATCTGGAAAGTATCACCGCCTTCAACAACTCCTTGATCAATTTCCCGGGTACTGTGATCTTCACCTCACATGACCACCAATTCACCCAGACAGTTGCCAACCGTATCATTGAGATTACTCCAAATGGTATGATTGACCAATTAAAGAGCCTTGACGAATATCTTTCTGACCCTGCTATCCAGGAAATGAGAAAGGAATTGTACGAGGGAGCGATGGTGTGAGGTAAATGGGGTAATGGAATTTACGAATTACGGTTAACTATGTACGTTAATTGGTGCCATCGTAAATCGTAAATATTTTCTGGCTACCCTTTTCAAGCTTTAAAGTTTTACAAACTTTCCAGCATACGAAGTACCACTTGTACTCTTGGCCTGGAGCAAATACAAACCTGGTCTTAAATTTTGGATGTCAACATAATTGTTGGTTATAATTACATCTTCAACCATTTTTAGGCCGTCATATCTATAAATGGAAATGTTGCGAATGGACTCCGGTACCTTGATGGTAATAAGGTCATTCGCAGGATTTGGGGAGATTATTAATCCATTGTCAGCAGGGATAGGTCCATTTTGATTCAACAATTTATCAATATCAACTTGAAAATTGATGTAACCGAATGAAAAATCACTACCCCAAACCGGGAAGATTAGGATCGCCTCTCCATCATCATTTATTTCCAAAATTCTCACGCGGGGTCGATAGATCCCTGAAATCTCTTCAACAATATTAAATTCTTCTAACTCCCAATCCATAAATGATATGGTTAAACTTTTTTCGTCCTGGCCATTGACACCAGTCAGACCAAAATGACTTTTATAGTAGGTTACATGAGTCAACCATCCAGTTGTGTCGCTAGAAAAAGGAATTATCCTATTAAAATTCAGATCATGCGAAAAGTAAATAAAATTATCTCCACCATCACCAGTCCATAATACTATTTGCCCTTCCTTGTTGATGAATATTTTATGCAAATAAAAGGATCTATCAGGATCTGGTCTATGATTATTGAAGGCTAATTCTCTTCCTGTCCAGTCGATTCGTTTTAAAAATAATTGTTCAATACTCTGGTAAGCCAAAACAAAAGTACTGTCACTCTCCCGTATGGAGCGAAGCTCAGGATAAGGCCATTGCAATCCAGACAGCGATAGAGGGTTTTCAAGCAATTTTTCTCCTTTTTTATCGATCTGCATCCATACCCTTTCCCTAACATTACTATAAACTTGTTCGCCTACAACAAATATGGTTGAATCGTTAACAAATTCGACAGTCTTTATCTCCATACTATCTAAACCAGTGGTATAAAAAGGATTGGACCATAATACATGACCACTGGTATCAATGGCCGATATCAAACCATAATTATTATGGGCTGAGGCACCATAAGCTATCCTGTCTGTGACCTGGTGTATTATAATAACATGCGTTCCATCATCAGACAAATCCAATCTTAATGGTATGAGGTCTGCATTTTCCCAGAAAATTCGTCTCGCCCATTTTACAACACCATTATTATCAACCTGGGTTATATTGGACCATCTTTGGTTGGGTTTTAAATGACTGGAATGTACTATTATCGATTCTCCATTGGGCAACATTTTTGCTCCTCTTGGAATATCTTCTGTATCCTGGTTCTCGAACAAATGGAATAGCGTTTGACCTTCGTAAAAGTGCGGTTCATTATAAATATCAGTGATGGCTTCTTTGAATTGATGACCAATAATTTCTTCTTCAGCTAAATTATTGCCTTTAATCCAGGCACGAAGTAGGGTCTCATTATAATCCTGAAAGCCAGAAATACCATCTTTCCCTTCCAATGCAAACCGAATAATTATTTCCTCTCCAGGCAATAATTGGAGTGTGTTGTTTTCTAAGATTACAGCCCCATCAATATCAAAATGCCAGGATAAAGGAAAACTACTACCAAGAAAATGAAAACCTTTTTTAAAAGACTCACCGGGAAGTATCCTAAATGAAGGCGCTTCCACAATTTCATTACTATAATTTTTCCAAATCAATTGATATTCATACAGGTCTTCGTGAAAGGAAGTATAGCCCGCATATCCAAATCCTCTTGAGAGGGGTTTCAATTGATTAAAAATGGGCGCATCTATGGTGCGTACCTGAAGGACGGACGACCAGGGGCCGCTTTCACCGGAAGAAAAACCATCTACAAAACCTGTATTAAATAATCCGTTGGGTTCAGTACCACATCCTTCCAAACTACTCCTTTGCAAAAAGTCTCCTAAAGGATTATCAGGATTAACAATTTCAATAGTGGCTGTGGCGGATCCTGAAGCCAGCTTGAAAACAGATTGTTCTTCCTGGCCCAGCAATATTTGAGCAGTTTCAACCAGGGAATGATTCAAATATAATTTTACAGTTAAGGGTTTGGTCATATCACCACCCTTATTGGAAACTTTAAATACAGAAGAATCTCCTCTGCAATCTCCCTCTATGGAAAAGAAGGGGATATTCTTGTCTTCAAAATTCAAATCACAAGATGTTTCTGGACTTATATAGGCCGAAATTTTATTTACGGCATCTAATGGAGCATCACAATCCAGAAACAACTCGAAAGAAATCACCGCTTGTTCCCCGGATTCAATTACAGGGATTTCAAATTTGTATTGTCCGTTTTGACCGGTGTAGGGATGGGAAGCACGCTGTAAGGTCAATGTAATAGGCAGTTTCAAATCAATCTCTGCATCCAAAAGGGCTTCGTTACCGGTATTTTCATAATAAAGATAGGCTGAATTGGCCTGACATCGTGTAAATGGCGCACTCACAATTGACACACGAGGATTGGCACAAGGCATTCTTTTAAAAAGGATATTCAATTGTTGATCCGGATCTTGATCGCTTATTTCAAATTCAATTTCCGGCGTACAGACTTCCACCGAATCACCTGCTTCAATATAGGCTGTATGTGAACCGTTCGGCAAGTAAAATTGAAAAAAGCCATCAGCATCCGGATAGTAATAGGAGGTATCAATTTTTATCCGGAAATCAGAAAAGGCAACTTCATTTCCGATCAACTCACAAGAATCAACCGCATGATACAATCCTTGAAAGCCAATACCATTGGTATGATAAAAACCCTCTTTTGATAGTTTTACCATCATCGCATCCCGGAAGGTGGTATCCCTCAAAAAAGGTGTTGAGCCACACGCGTATAAAAAGTCATTGGCAGGTTTAAAATGAAACAACGCGCCGGATCTCATTTTTGATTCCCAGATTATTTCATGGTAAGCATTTCGTTTTTGCACTGCTGCGACAAAGCCATTGGTATCCATTATAAAGCCTGTCAAAAAATAAGAGGAATCAGGATTAACCCGGATATCGTAAGGATTCATACCCCACCCTCCATTACTTACTTCGACAATTTGCAAAAAATCGCCTGCCGGACTCATTTCCATTACCAGTGCACCTTTTTCGGCGACAACCGTATTTCTTCCCGGAATGCACCACCAGATATTGCCATTTGAAGCAATGTCAAGACCAACAGGAGGTAAGCGTAGAGAATCATTGTGCACAGCGTAAGCATTTGCAATAATCTTTCGCTCCACCCAATCAAATTCAAACCGATTGATATCAATCATCCCCAGAAAACCTCCATCAAGTCCCCAACTATATTTTCCGGCGATTACAATTTTTTCATTATTGTAAAAAGCTAATTGTTTTACACTTTTCAATTGGTGTTGGTAAGGAAAATCGGTGTAAAGCGTGTCTTGAATGTTCCCTGAGCGAGAAAATTGAAAAATGACTCCAGCAGGCCCGGTTGGTGCATTCATAGCCATTCCACCAACAAATATGCTCGCTTCATTTACCAATATCGATTCCAAAATGCCTTCCTCAAGTACATTTTCCCATATCAAATTTCCATCAGGATTTACTTCAGCAACATACCCCATTCTTTCATTCCCAACCGTTCTATACCCTACACAATATAAAAGGCCATCTTTTTTCACAAATCGCGTCCCATAAAAAGTACTTTCTATAGTATCCCGGCTAATTTCAGCTCCATTTTCATCAAGACGGATCAGTGCCGTAACTTCAGATGCCCCACTGATCAAACCCAAAATAGAACCATCAGCCTCAACCAAAAAGTCCTCAAAAATCGAAAGGCTATCTCCGGAATAGGTATGCACCCAGGGTTGGGAAAAGCCGTTTAGATAAGCAAAAAGGAAAAAAGAAATGGTAAGGATTCTAGCTTTCATACTTTTAAATCAATTTACTCTTCAAGGTAAAAAATAAATTTCACTGAAATTCCTATCATCAAAATAAGTAAACTTTCTAAACCGGCTTTCGTCTTTCAACATTCAAAAAAATCGTCACTCGTATTTCGCCACCAGCAGCCAGCATCCCATTTAACCTATTTACCTATTCAACCATTCACCGATCCCTCCCCTGACCAAAATCATACTCCCCCCTAACTCCTGGCATTGAAATTCTGAATCATGAAAACTATACTTGTGGAAGTAAAACATGATGAACATTTCATGTATTTCCTCACCTTTAATATATATTTTATGAAAGCGAATTTCAGCAGTTTGCAAAACAACCTGCCCAAGACACTGCTCTTCGTTTTCGCAGTATTGGGTATGGCCCTTTGGGGTGGATGTAAAAAGGATAATGTTGATCCTGATCCAGGCCCCTCTTCTTCCATTACACAACAATTGACAAGTGACTCCGAAGGTGGGGTAATTTCTTTGGGAGACTTTGACTTGGTCGTTTCTCCCAATAGTATTCCCACACTTGCAGACGGTAGTACAGCTACAGTAACTTTCTCCGTTGAAAAAAATGGTGCAATGCCTAAAACATTGCCAGGTGAAATTGACAAAAAAGGAGATTTGGTACACTTTGGACCTGAAGGATTTATCTTCCAGGAACCACTTTTTGTAATGCTTCCATTACCTCCGGGAGAGACTGCAGAATCAGTTTCCATCATCACGTATGATAATGAAACTGAATCTTATAAAGTTTACCCTACTACCTACTTTGATCCTGAAACCAATATAATTGGTACCGGGGTCTATAACCTTGGGTACTTCTTCCTTGGAAATATTGAAGACGTTACCGAAGATCTTAATAGTAACAAAGGCCAAGGTGGATTCCACCTTTATCAATTAGGTCAAACCTGGTACCCTATTGATGGGGTTACCTGGCATTTGAGCAGCCATTTGGGCCCTTGGTATGCAGTTGATAACTACCATAAATTGTTCCTCACAAATTTCGAATTTGCATACGACGAACAACGCTCTTGGTATGTTGATATGCATAGATGGGTAGTACAAACTCCACCTAATGTTACAGGATGGAAACCTAACCATAACATAGGTATAAAATTTATTGGCCCACAAGGTACTTATACCTGGGGATTGCGTATCAGTCATAAATACTTCCAATTAGATCTACCAGAATGTCAAGATTATTCCATTCCATGGGTAATAACAGTTGATAAACCGGTAACCTGTACTTTCTCTGGATGTACCAACTATAGCACCATCACCAACTTACCTTCTAATGGTACTTGGACTCCAGTGAGCTGTTTCAGTGGCTACAATAGACCGGAAGCTACTGTTCCTGTTTGTACCGGTGATTTCCAGGCTACGTTAACCTGGTACAATGGTACTGGAGGTGACACTGACCTTGACTTGCACTTGTACGGACCAGATAATATGCACGTTTACTATAGCAGCAAGATTGGTCCAAACGGAATTTTATTGGACCGTGACATTATCAGTACGCCTGGTTATGTTCAGGAAAACATTTGTGCTCCCAATATGAATGATATGCCTAGAGGTGAATACCGAATTGAAGTAGACCACTACTCAGGTATAGAAAAAGATTTCCAGGTTAGGGTTGTTAGGGGTAATTATTCCAACTCCTACAGTTCTACCTTGTCGTCTGATGGTGCATTCATAGTAGAAACCTTTACACTAGAATAAAAGACCGGAATAGTTTCATAATTAAATCGATGAATGATTGAGTGTTAGGAGAGGCTCTGTGGTGACATGGAGCCTCTGTTAGTCCTTGGCTTTTGGCTTTTGGCTTTTGGCTTTTGGCTTTTGGCTTTTGGCTTTTGGCTTTTGGCTTTTGGCTTTTGGCTT
>JAGQWW010000004.1 GCA_020436955.1 Saprospiraceae bacterium
CTGTTGGAAAGCCAAAAATATTCCTAAAAATTCGGCCGGTAGGTGATTCATTACCCTGAAAAACAGAATTGTAAATCTGCGGTTTTGCAGACCCGGTTGAATCTGTACCGTTGTTATAAATCGCACTACCTACCTGGGATTGGTTGGAAAAGAAACTACAATTTACAATGGTAGGGCTTGCATTGCCATTACCGGCTCCCAGATTATAGATTGCTCCTGCAGAATAAGCAGTATTTCGATCAAATAGGGAGTTTAAAATTATCGGACTTGCATTGCCGGATTGGCCAAGATTATAGATTGCGCCCCCATAATTGGGCGTTTCATTCAATTCAAATTTGCATCTATTGATACTCGATATTACATCTCCGGATTGAGACCCATTGTTGAAAATTGCAGCTCCGGAAGAACCACACGAATTACGCATGAAATAGGTATCAACAATATCTGCTGCCAACCAACCATCAGGTGCTGACAGGCAATAAACAGCACCTCCATCTATGGTCGAGGAGTTTTCCAAAAACCAACATTGATCGATTTTTGGTTTCTGATCTCCGGCAAAACTGGCATCTAAATACATTGCACCTCCCTGGTTGGCAGAATTTTCTATAAAAGTGCAATTATCAAAAGATAGGTTGCCTGTACCATTTTTGGCGAATGAAAAAATTCCGCCACCATTGCCAAAGGCTGTATTCTTTTCAAAAACACAACTGTAAAAAGCATCTTCAAATTGGCCGGATTCGGCACCTGAAATCACAAAAGCACCGCCATTTCCTCCTGAATGATTTTCCCCAAAACTACAATAGGACCATCTTGATGTAGAAATACCCTGAAATGAGGCATTTATGTAAACTGCTCCACCTTCCAGGTCTGAAGAATTTGATTGAAAAAAACACTTTTCAAAAACAGCATTATTCTTTCCTTCAAAATCACATTCAAGGTAAAATGCCCCACCAAAAGACCTGGCGTAATTATTTCTAAAAATACAATTTAAAAAAGCAGGTGTTGTGGTAGCATTACTCCCTGCACTTTTCACAAAAACTCCTCCACCGCAATTTGTCTTTTCTCCAATAGGCCCCAATCCATCGGCATATCCACCTTCAACAATAAAACCATCTAAAGAGGTACCATTGGAAACAGCCTCCATGTAAATAACTGAATACGCATTATACATAAAGGAATTGTCCTGGTCAATATTTCCACTTAAAACCGTTGGATAGGCATGTATTTTTCTATCCTCAAGTCGTAATTCAATGCCCTCAAATCCACCAAATAGCTGAATGCCAGATTTGATTTCAAAAGAAACTTTTCTTTCCTCATCCGAACAGTCCACACAACTTATAGGATAGTAAATACCGCTAGCCACCCAAATGGAATCACCGGTGGTTGCTGATAATAACGCCTCTTGCAATTCTCCATAGGCGTTAGCCCAGGAGCTACCATCGCCTTTCCCACCCTTTTTTACAAAAAGAACCTTTCCCTCTGCAGGAAAAAATAACAATAGGGTCAATACCATAGCAATGGCTCGATAAAAAACATGCATAAAACTGTCCTTAATGAATGGAAAATCCCGACTGGGATAATTTGTGTGGTAAGACCTAATTCTAACTTATTGGGGAGGACTACTTCAAAAATAAATAAATTTTACTTCCCATGCTTGTATCCGTCTATCATTAACTGCGCTGCGGCAGGGTTAGTGGCAAGGGGAATGTTGGATACATCGCATATACGCATCAACATTTGGACATCTGGCTCATGTGGGTGTTTATCTAGCGGATCTCTAAAAAAAATAACCATGTCCAGCTTTCCTTCAGCAACCATCGTCGCAATTTGGGCATCACCCCCTTTTGGACCAGACAATAATTTGGTAACATTTAGTCCGGCTTTTTCAACATGAGAGCCGGTAGTTCCGGTCGCCACCAGGAGCGCTTCAGATAATATCGATTTGTTTTTCAAAACAAAGGCAACCATTTCTGCCTTTTTACCATCATGAGCGATCAAAGCGATATTCATACCTGATATTTTGTTTGCAAGGTAGAATAATATCATGGCACCAAAAACAAAAAAGGCAACTACCCATCAGGATAATTGCCTTTTATATGTTGTAGGAGGTTAATCTCTTATAAAGTGAGTATAAGACCAGCTCTACCCCCCAAATGAACTGGTCTCACTCACTGTCTAAGGTCACTTCTGACCTTAAGACCTCTTAACGAATATCCAGGGATATCCGGGGACAAGTGTCCCATCTTTCTCTTTCCAGGGCTTTTAAGAGACCCCGTTCACGGTTTAAGGGAAAATATAAAGGGAATAAAAGTGGTTTACTTTTTGGAGACCCTTTTCTTTAGTTTATCGCACTTATCGGTTGTCCAAAACTGTGCCATAATTTAGGAGAGAAAAAATTTATGAACTGGCATATTTTCTTGTCCCTCCGTTTGTTTGATGGCACAATGATACAGGGATCTGAATCCAATATTTTACCAATTTTAAACTAATTGTGACGGGCAAAAAGGTTCCAAATTAAACCCTTCTATAATATCAAAATAACAATCATCCCATATTGTCGCCCTCAAATCCAGTGTTTCCAGTCATTTTGTCAGAAATTATGGCATGGCACACCCTTTGAACAGTCAGTTAACAGTATTTATTAAACAAAAATTTGATACACATGCAAAAGGGTAACATTTCTGTTCAAACGGATAATATTTTTCCCATCATCAAGAAATTCCTTTACGCAGACCAGGATATTTTTCTTCGGGAATTAATCTCTAACGCAGTAGATGCCACCAATAAATTGAAAATTTTAGCAAACAGGGGAGAGCTAAAAACTGAAATGGGTGACACAACTATTGAGATTAAACTGGATAAGGAAGCAAAAACACTTACCATCAGCGACAAGGGTATAGGGATGACAGAAGAGGAGGTATTGAAATACCTCAATCAAATTGCATTTTCCAGTGCTGCAGAATGGTTGGAAAAATATAAAGACGAAGCAAATATCATCGGCCACTTTGGTCTTGGTTTTTATTCAGCATTTATGGTTGCTGAGAAGGTAGAGGTTCGAACAAAATCATGGAAAGATGGCGCCGATGCTGTAGTTTGGAGTTGTACCGGTTCCCCTGAATATAGTCTCGATACTATTGAAAAAGATCATAGAGGTACCGATATCATTCTTTACATCAGTGAAGATGCAACAGAATTTTTGGAAAAAAACAGGATAGAAGAGCTACTTTACAAGTATTGTAAGTTCCTGCCGGTTCCGATCAAATTTGGAACGAGAACCATTACTGAAAAAGTAGGGGAAGGCGAGGACGCAAAAGACGAAACCCGGGAGGTTGATAACATAATCAACAACCCTAATCCGGCCTGGACAAAAAATCCTTCAGACCTAACAGATGAGGATTATAGAAATTTCTATCGCGAATTATATCCAATGAGTCCGGACCCTATGTTTTGGATACATCTGAACATAGACTATCCTTTTAATTTGACCGGAATTCTATATTTCCCTAAGATTGGAGGTGCATTTGAAATGCAAAAAAATAAAATTCACCTGTACTCTAGCCAGGTGTATGTTACCGACGATGTTAAGGAAATTGTACCCGAATGGTTGACATTATTACATGGAGTTATTGACTCTCCTGACATTCCGTTAAATGTATCCAGATCTTATTTGCAAAGTGACAGCAATGTGCGTAAGATAACCGGCTACATTACTAAGAAGGTTGCAGAAAAATTACAGGAGTTATTTAAAAACGACCGAAAAGGGTACGAAGAAAAGTGGGATGACCTAAATGTCTTTGTGAAGTATGGACTCATCTCGGATGAGAAATTTTATGAAAAAGCAACCAAGTTTCTGCTTTTGAAAAATACCGAAAACGAGTTCTTCACACTAGACGAATACAAAGAAAAGGTGGCTCCGCTTCAAACGGATAAAAATAACAAGTTGGTTTATTTATATACCAACAATCCGGATGAGCATCACATCTACATCAAAACAGCCCGAAATGCAGGTTACGATGTTTTGCTTTTTGACAATTTGATTGACAACCATTTCATTCAGCAAATTGAATACAAGTTGGGTGATATCGTTTTCAAACGTATAGATTCCGAGACGTTGGATCATTTGATCGAAAAGGATGAAAAACGTGAATCTGTATTGAGTGAAAAGGAAGAAGAAAAAGTCAAAGACATCTTTCTTCAGGTTGCATCGAAAGATGGGCAATCTGTTCAATTAAAAGCCCTTAGTCCGGAAGAACCGCCGGTTCAAATCATCAAGCCTGAATTTATGAGGAGAATGAAGGAAATGCAGGCATTAAATGGTATGAATTTCAACGATGCTTTCCCTGATTCCTACAACATCGTTGTGAATACCAACCATCCGGTAATTGCTCAAAAGCTTTTAAACAAAAAGACAGATGAAACTCGCCAAAAATTAGCTGATTACTTGTTGAAACTTGGTTTGTTAAATCAAAACATGTTGAAAGGCCAGGAATTAGCAGACTTTATCCATAATTCTATCGATTTGGTTACCAAGTAATCTAAATCGATTTCAAGCAATAGAAAAGGGGTTGTAGTTTGAAACTGCAACCCCTTTATTTTTTAGGAACTAAAAATTATTCCTCTTCTTTCTTTCTTTTCCTTCTTGTCTTAAACAAGGCAACAACTTCTTTGTCTGTTAAGAATCCAAGATCCTTGAAAGAGGTCGATACAAACTTTTTAATATCCTGGTAGTCTTTACCACGCTTATCAGTATACGTTTTCAACAATTTGCGGACATACTTCATGGAAAGATCCTCCAATTGCTGGTTAAACTTCTGGTTGCCAAAAATCTGCATGTAAATACCATAGTATTTCGCAATTTCAAACAACTCATGATAATCAGCAGGCTCAATATTGTTGATTACTCTGGCAAAACTATTAAAGATAGCCTGGCGTACACATTCATTTTGCATGGAAAGCCCTTCATGCTTATTGTAATATACCTTGATAGCTTCCTGCGTATCTTCATGCACATATCCTTTTGAATGAATTACATCCATTAAAGCATAATAGCTGGTAAGTTCGTCTTCCTTCTTATCATCCAATAACTCAGAAATTCGTTTGTCAGCAGCTGCATTCAGCTCAATTTCACGCTTATGCAACTCAAGAGTAAGCTCAAACCAATATTCAGAGAAACTTTCAATCTCGTTCCTTACTTTATTAAAGATTGTCTTTAGCTCTTTGTCATCATTTTTGTCCAGTTCAAAGAAATTGGCAAAAATCCCCATAATTTCAAGGTGCTCTCTCATACCAAAGTAGTCCTGATTTTGTACCAGGGCCATAAGCGGTGGAATGATTGATTCGTTGTTATGAGGACCTTTTACGCGGTACAACAAAAACTCCTTTAAACTGGAAAATAAAACCTGTAATTCGTTCTTAGATGTTGGAATTTCCGCTGTAAGGAAGTTATCGTTTTTGAATTGCTTCCAATATCTGTGGTAAAAAGCTCTTCTGTCTTCCAATCTACGATAACGATCGATACGCATACTGTTTAGAAAGTATCTGATGCGCTTGTTATCAAACTCCTCAATCAGGTTGGTCACCCAAATATCTGAGCTCAAAGCAAAACCCATTTGAATGGATTGGCCGATACGTTTTCTTAGAATGTCAAAGTTGGCGGAATTACAGATGGCCTCCAGTACTTCCTTAAAATGTTCCTGGGTGCGCACATATTTCATTGTCTCCATTTTCACTTCACCTCTCAGAACAGAGTACCCCAGAATTTTTGGCAAAAACAAGCCTTCAAATGCTTCATGAAGAAATGCTCTTTCCAGAGAAACAAGTTGTAATGGATCATTTTCTGCAACCTCGTCATATAATTGGGCCATGAATGGCTCAAATTGATCTTTTAAAGCAAGAAAGAACTCTTCTTCCTCCTCTTCAAGGTAATTTGCTAAATCTTCGGAACCCTGGATTTCTCCGGCAATAGCCTCTAGCTTTTCAAAGTATTTATCATCTAACTCTAGCATAACAGATTGGTTTTTTTAAAGATAAACCTGGCAAAGCCACTTTGAGCCTTGCCAGGTTTATTTTGAAATTCTTTTCTAAACTTGACATGCAAATATAGTCAGTTCCTGCTAATAGTTCTAATAGGCTCGGCAAGATTGTCAGAAATCACCGTTAAAAAATTGTATTTCATCACAACAATCCATCTTTTTGCAAATTATATAAGGTGCTCACGGTACAAACCGTATTTTAGCGACTTAAAAAATGATATACATGAAAAAAATAAGCATTTTATTTTCCCTTTTGTTGGCCGGTCAATTGCTTTCGGCGCAAATGATGTCAGACCTGGAGCTGGCTGTCAAGGTTGATGTAGTGTATTTGTCAGCTGACTTGTTGGAAGGCCGATCCACCGGGACTGCCGGAGAACAAATGGCTGCAGATTACATTGCAAACAGGTTTGAAACAATTGGGCTTACCCCAAAAGGAAAAAAAGGTAGCTGGTTTCAGCCTTTTGACTTCAATTACAAATCAAATCCTCACGTTCAAAATGGTGGAGAAGAACGCACCGGAAAAAATGTAGTGGGTTATATTGATAATGGCGCAAAAACTACTGTTGTTATCGGTGGCCATTATGACCATCTGGGTCACGGTGACTTCGGCTCGTTATTCACAGGAGGAGAAGCAATTCATAATGGAGCCGACGATAATGCTAGTGGTGTTGCCACTATTCTTTACCTGGCTCAAAAACTAAAGAATGAAGGACCGAAAAACAACAATTATCTTTTCATTGCCTTTTCAGGAGAAGAAATGGGACTTTTCGGTTCAAAATACTTTGTTGATCACCCAACAGTTGACCTGGCAAGTATCAACTATATGGTCAACATGGATATGGTGGGTAGACTAAACGAGGAAAAAGTAATTGTAATTAACGGAGCAGGCACCTCTCCTGTTTGGAAAGAAGTTTTTCCAAAGGTAAAATCTGATTTGTCAGTAAAAACATCTGATAGTGGAATCGGACCTTCCGACCATACCTCTTTTTATTTGAATGACATCCCTGCAATACATTTCTTTACCGGACAGCATGGTGATTATCATAAGCCAAGTGATGACAGCGAACTGGTCAATTATGAAGGTATTGTTGACATCAGTGAATTTATTTTCCAGGTGATTTCTAAAATAGACGGGAAAGGAAAAATTGAGTTCACTAAAACCAAAGACGAAAGCGAAGATCGTAAAGCAGCGTCCTTCAAAGTTACACTTGGTGTAATGCCTGATTATGTTTATCAGGGTGAAGGTATGAGAATTGACGGCGTAATGGACGGTCGTCCAGCATTTGAAGCCGGTATGGAAAAAGGTGATATCATTATCAAAATTGGTGAGACAGATGTAAAAAACATCTATGATTATATGGATGGACTCGCCAATTTTAAGAAAGGAGACACCGCCAGAGTAGCTTTTAAACGAGGCGATAAAGTCATGGTGAAAAACGTGACGTTCTAGTTACTGGTTACTGGAAAATAAAAAATGTGCGTTGGGAGTGTTCCCAACGCACATTTTTTATACCTCAAGCCCCATACGCGCGCCTCACATCAATCCAACCTCAAATCTTCCACACGTACATCAGGAAATTGGGAAGCATCAAATGCAAAAGTTGAAGCTGAAAAAGACTTATTTGGAGTTTCTTTGTCCAATACGACTTTATACCTGACGCCATCTTTAAAGAAAGCCATCATTCCCAAAATGGCCGCATCCGCTTTATTGATTTCAATTCTAATCTTTGAATAGTCGGCATCTTTTGCATTCGGTTTCAATTCAATCTGCTGAACGGTCCTGTTACTTTTGTCTTTAAACTCGTTCACGAGCGCATACTCAAAGTCATCTCTTTCATAAATTTTCAGCAAATCAATCGGAGATAAAACTGAATCATCCCCTTCATCGATATCGTTTATCAAGACTTCTTTAGCTTCTTTTCTGAATAACCAAAGATCATTTCCGTCACTCATTAGCATCTGATCGGGCAAATCCAGTTTATATTTTTTGCCTTGCTGTAACAAGGTACCGGTTTGGTTGATGGGTGGATTTTGGGGTATTTGAATTTCTATAGAAAAGTTGACGGTCAGTGTTTTATAAGCTTCGTATCGGTCTCTTACTTTTTCAAATACTTCCTTTGCCTTTGGATCTTCAACTCGAACGGTTTTCGGTGTTTGTGCCCATCCGGTTAAAGCCAAAAACGTAAAAACACTTATAAAAAGGGAAATTCTCATGTATTCAATTTTAAGGTAGAACGAAGGTGCAAAGGAATTATTTAATAATCCTGTTTTCCCGGGCTGTTAAATTTTTAATAACGCTTTTGCGGCTTTCTAATTTCTAAACCTTGAATCCCATTAAGTATTCCTTTACAAGGCCGTCAAATCTGGTTCCTTCATTAAATAAGAAAGCAACCTCTACCGGTAAACTTAGAATAGGCAATTTTTCTTTTAGTAGGAATTCACGATGGAGCTCCAATCGCATCGCATCTTTTTCTGTAGTAATGATAACTTTTTTGTCAGATGGTAAATTGGAAAAACCCTGCTGTAATTTTCCAAGGTCATATTTTGTAAAATAATGGTGGTCCTCAAACTCCAGGGCATTCACAGAGTTCACACGACTGTTTAGATAATTCAGCAAATAATCTGTGCCGGCTATTGCGCAAATCACTAACACATCCCAATCTTCCTGTAACCCAAATCGCTGTTGTGGGTTAAACATATAGTAAGGGTTGCCATATTCATAATAAGTAAAAAACACCTGTTGATGAGGGAAGGGTTTTATTTCTGCGAGGATAGTGTCACGTTCCTTTTCAGAAAGATCTTTAGGGCATTTGCTAACTATAATAATGTCTGCTCGCTGATAAGATGATCGCCATTCTCTTAACCTTCCTGATGGCAAAAGATAATCACGGGTAAACAACCTACTATAATCAGTGAGCATAATATTAAGACCCGGCTTTACAGAAAGGTGCTGGAAAGCATCATCTAACAAGATGGCCTGAGTTGTAGGGTGATTTTGAACAATTTTAGGAATAGCAAAGGACCTGTCTTCACCTACTGTTACCAATATATCCCCAAACTTACGGGCAAATTGAAGTGGCTCATCACCTGATTGCTCAGCGGAAAAACTGGGTTGAACTTCAAGGTATCCTTTTGTTTTTCTTTGATAGCCTCTGCTTAGGGTCGCAACATTGACGTAATCCTTTAAAAGCCTTATAAGGTATTCTATATGGGGTGTTTTACCGGTGCCTCCAATGCTCAAATTGCCAATCGAAATAACCGGCAAACTAAACTCCATGCCCTTTAATAATCCTTTGCGATAAAAGAAGTTTCGCATACTGATTCCAATGCCATAAAGCAGAGAAAATGGAGCCAGCAGAATTTTTATCAGTATGTTTTGGACCATGGATATTTTTATTCAATAACCCGTAAATATGGAATAAGATGATGAGTCCTGATAGTTTTCTTTAAATATACTTTTCCATTATTTCCACAAACTCGAAAAGTCTGGACAATTGCGAATAATACTTCTGGACGACATCAAATCGCTTATTGCTCTTAAAAATATTAGGTTCCAATAGATCTTCATCCTGACGAATAGCAAGGTATAAATTATTATCCCGGATATGCCAATAGAAGCCGGTATGCAATTCCTGCTTTCTGTCCTCCAGGTAATTTAAAATTCCTGGATTCAAAAAAATAGCTGCCGGGAAATCCTGGGTGGCATAAAAAAGCAAGGAAACTTGTTCATCATCACGAATGAGATACCCTCCTGTTCCATAAATTACTTTGAGCGAATCAGAAAGGCTGGGTTTGTCCTTTTTTGAAAATGCCCATAACTGGCCTTCATAGGATTGGTCCATTTGAATTTTGAAGAAAAAGCCTTTAAACACCGTTTCTAATCCACCTTTTACTTTGGCTGGTTCCTGTACCAGCAGTTCAGAACTGGTAAATGGGAAACTCCCTATTTTGCCGGTCAGGTGGTCCTCGCCAAGGTATTTGTATGGCTTTTCCTGAACCATGCCGGTTGAAATAAAATCTTTAATATCAATTTTCTGAGTGGGTTGAAAGGTAAGCGCCCCATAATTGAGCCTTTCATCCATAAAGTCCAGTAGGGCCGAGATCACCTGTGGTTTAAAGGTTTGTTTGAAATGCCGGATTGATTGGTTGCTCCAAACCAGAACTAATCCTCCAACTAGAAATAGCAATATGGTAAGTGGAAAGTTTTTTAATACAAGGACCCCAATTAGGCCTGCCAAAATCAATAGAATAGCTATTGCCATGGAATAAACCAGACGCTTCCGCTTGATCTCCATTTTTGTTAAAAGTGGAGACAACCGTTGATTATAATATATCCTAAGGGTAGCAATATCTTGTCGCACGGGCAAAAATTTGTTAAAACCTTTAGGAAAGATACGTGCTAACCAACCCTATCCACAAATATTTAGCTCATTATTGCGTATTATGATTGAATAAGGTGAATTTTTCAAAAAACGTTGTAATTTTGCACCCCTATGGCAAAAAACTTCCTAATTCTAAGTTTTACTGTACTTGTCGCCTTCTTTTCAATAGGTTGTAAGACTTCCTTTGAAAAGATTAGGATCAGTGGAGACCCGGAGCTTATCTATAATAAGGCTTATGCTTATTATGAAAATGGTGATTTTGGTAAAGCTCAAACGCTGTTTGAACTAATCATTCCAGCTTACAGAGGTAAAAAAGAACTGGAAGACATTTATTTTAAATACGCATACACTTATTATAACCAGAAGAAATTCATTCTTTCTTCTTATTATTTTAAAAATTTCGGAGCGACCTTTCCTAATTCAATATTAAGAGAGGAAGCGGAATTTATGTCAGCGTTTTCAAATTTCCAGTTGTCACCGACCTATAGATTGGATCAAACCAGTACCGAACAAGCGATTGAAGAATTCCAGCTTTTTATCAATACATTCCCGGAAAGCGAAAGAGTAGGTGATGCTAACCGATTGATAGATGAATGCCGTAGGAAGATGGAAAAAAAGGCCTATGCGGAAGGTGAGTTATATTTTAACCTGACTCAATACCAGGCTTCCGTTTTGGTTTTTGAAAATCTGTTAAAAGACTTTCCGGAAACGCCAAATGGCGAGCAAATCAGGTTTATGATTATTGCTGCCACTTTCAACCTCGCTGAAAATAGTGTAGTCGATAAGCAACTGGAACGCTATAAAAGCGTTGAGAAATATGCAAATGAATACTTAGCCAAATATGAGGCTGCTTCCGAAAATAGAAAGGAGGTAAACACAATGCTTGAAAAATCAGTAAGAAAAATAAAATCTTTAGAAAATGACAGATATCAAAACTCAAGTGCAGGGACTAGATCCTAATTTACATGCACGTGATGTAAAGCAGTTTGTAAAAGATACCGGTAATATTTATGAGTCATTGGCAATTATTGCCAAAAGAGCTAAACAACTTAGCGTTGACCTTAAAAGAGAATTGCACGAAAAGCTGGATGAGTTTGCTGTTAACCCGGAAACTATTGAAGAGGTTACAGAAAATAAAGAGCAAATAGAAATTTCTAAATTCTATGAGCGTCTTCCTAATCCGGCTGTAATCGCTACAGAAGAATATCTTGCTGACGGTTTGCATGCAAGATTTACTGACAAGAAGAAGAAATTCTAATTCTAGTATAACAGCAATTAAAAAGGGCTTTCGAATAATCGAAAGCCCTTTTTGTTTATGCTATTTTGGCCAATATCATACCTCTCGTCCTCCCTGGAGATAGTCCTGATATTCCTTTAATTCAGCCCATTTTCCTTCAGCTGCCAATTGCGCCTGTTTTGGCCAGGTTGAAGGATTTGCCAATTGATATCTTGGACCGGCATCATGTAAAACTTCCTGTATTTTTTCAACAGGCGTTGACGCCAGTTCAGACCAATTATTGATACCTGCATCTTTAAGCAATTGCTCGATTTTAGGACCAATTCCCTCTACCATTTTTAAGTCATCAGGCCCGGATTTGATTCCAATCATTTTCATGGCCATTTTCTCCAACTTAGAGTCGTTCTCGAAATCACCTGTATTTTCACGACCGGCATCTAAAAACTTTTGATATTGAATCAATTCATCCCAATTCCCTGCAGCAGCTAGTTCTGCTTGTCGTGGCCAGGAGCTTGGATCATTTATTCGGAAGTTTGGCCCGGCTGCGTCTAGTTTTGCTCGTAAACTTTCCAGTGTCTCCTGGGAAAGTTTGCTCCAACTATTAATTCCTTCTCCGTGTAATACCTTTTCGATTTTTGGACCAATACCTTCAATTATCTGAAGATTATCTTCTTGAAACATTGCTCCGTATCCACTGCCTGCGTTCGAAGAACTAACTACTACGGGAGGGGCTTCAACAGTTTTAGCAGCTGCTGTAACCGTTCCTTTATCAGAAGTCTGTAACTTATGTTCCAAAATAGCCTTGTCAGCTTCACAATTATTCAATGCTCTTCGCATTGCATTATTATCCTTCTCCAACTCATCGTGTTGGTATTTCAAACTGGCATAAGATTTCTCCAAATCAGTGTATTTGTTGTGCCACTGATCCCTTTCTTCAGTAATACTGGCAACCAGTTTTTTGTAGGAATACCACAAAATATAGCCCAACAATAAACCTAAAAGAAAAGCAACCAACAACATAACCAAGATTGCCATGGTATGCTCGGTAAAACCTATTTTCATTGAATCTAACATGATTTTAAATTTGAGAGATTGAAAAAATAAGGAAATTCACCTGGTACTCTAAACTATTCTTCCTTTTGTAGTACCACCTCTACACGTCTGTTATCTTGCTTTCCTTCCGGAGTTGAATTTGTTGCTACCGGTTGGGATTCACCCTTGGAAGCAACTGATACCTGGGAAGGATTTACGCCTTTTCCTATAAGGATTTCTTTGACTGCCATTGCTCTGTTTTCTCCTAATCGAAGATTTTCTTCTGGTGTCCCAACACTATCAGTATGACCGGTTAGCGATACCTTTTCTCCGGTTTTTTGTATCCGTTTTGAAAGCTTTTGAAGGTAAGTATCAACAGCAGGATCGTAAGTCATTTGAGTAGAGTTTATGGCAAATCGAATGATTATCCGATCTTCCAATTCTTCTACAGATTTTCTTTCACCTTCCATCCAATTGAAGTTAGCAGCCTGGAAATAAGTGTTTTTTGCATTCTCAGGTGCCTCTACTATCCTGGCTCTAATCAAAATTCGTTCTTCCGGTATGGGTGGGGAAAATAAAGACTTCATTTTCTCTGCCCGGGCAAGACCAATATTTTCGAAGGTGTCCACTGTTTCTTCTCCATCAAAATACAAGCCTACAATTTCAAGTCTGTTATCATCCTTAAGACCTTCTAAAATCTGTTGTTTGTACGTTTCGAAACCGGAATTGGTAAAGGCAGTCGGGTTGGACCATTGAAAATCGATGGGATACCTTTTTAATTCTTGTGCAGGTTCTTCCGGAACATCTACCACTTCTGTAGTAACTCCGGTTTCACACGCATTCATTAACCAACAGGTATACCATTTCCAACTAAACCAAAACCAGCCAAACGTCAGCAACAGCACGAAAAAAGCACTGATACTTCTGCTCATAATAGTATTTTTTAGATAATTGAAGATGTAGGATATGAGAGGGACTTTCTCAAAAATAAGAAAAGAAAAAGAATTTTAACAACCACCTGAAATCAATGTGTTATCTTTTGTTTCAACCACTTCTTACATTTACCAAAATTAATTCATCCGATAAAAACCGCCTTTGATACAATAATTTGCTAATTGTAGCGGAGTTATAATAGAATTGTACTCCAAAACAAAAATACTGTTCGAAGGCATTCACCCGAACTAAACCCGTTTTTTATGATGAGGAAATCCCTACTACTTTTTGGACTGTTAATTTCCAGTTTTTCACTTTTTGCTCAAGGTCCCTGGACCTTACAGGATTGTATAAAATATGCGGAAGAAAACAGCATTGCTATCAAACAGGCTCAGCTTAATATCCAGTCTGCTTTATTAGACAAACGCCAAAGCCAACTATCAAGAATACCTAGTTTGAATGGTTCCATTAGCGCAGGTGAACAATTTGGTCGTACCATTGACCCAACCACTAACTCATTTGATAATCAAGCTATTGGGTTTAACACCTTCCGATTAGAGTCGGGTGTTCTACTATTTGGGGGTAATCGAGTAAATAAATCGATTCAATCTGCGAAAACTCAGGCTGAAATTGCACGACTAGATGGAGAAACAGCTGCAAACAATCTAAGACTTAATGTGGCATCGGCATATTTAAATATTTTATTAGCAGAAGAAAGTCTTAGAAATGCTAAAAACCGAATGGCACTTTCAGAAAGACAGCTTGACCAGGTAAATAAATTTATCAAAGCTGGTTCTCGTCCGGCAAATGATCGTCTTAGTGTGCAGGCTCAATTAGCAATAGATAATCAGGCAGTCATTCAAGCACAAAACGGAGTTGATATTGCGTATTTGTCGCTTAGAAATTTGTTGCTTTTGCCAGATGATAAAGAATTTAGTATTGTAGAGCCAGATTTAGCGGAACCCGATGAAGCTGCATTGGTTGATGCTAACTTCCCAATGGTTTATAGTGCTGCAATGAACACACAACCGCAGATTAAATCGGCGGAAACTCAAGTTAAGGCAGCCAGTATTTTTGAAGACATTGAAAAGTCGGGTTATTACCCAAGTCTTTCTGCATTTGCAAGATTAACTTCAAATTGGTCAAGTGCTGCAAAAACGATAACTGGATTCACATCGGAAACTGTTGAACAAGATATTTTTTTTCAAGACAACCCGAATGATCCTATTACGATAGGAATCTCTCAAATGGTACCCATTAGGGAGGACCAACCTTATTGGGACCAATTGGAACAAAATTTTGGTCAAACTGTAGGGCTTTCTTTAAACATTCCCATTTATAATAATCACGATGTAATTACAAGAAGTCAGAAAGCAGAAATAAACACCCTAAGAGCAGAAAACAATGCTGAACTGGCGCGCCAACAACTTAAAACAGATGTTCAAAATGCGGTTGCCAACGCCAAAGCAGCCAGAGAAACTTTTGCAGCAGCAAAATTATCCCTGGAGGCAAACAGGATTGCATTTGACAATGCAGAAAAACAATTCAATCTAGGTGCCATTAGTACCTTTGAATTGGGTAACTCCAGAACAAACCTTGATCTGGCTCAAACTGAATTTATTCGCTCAAAATATGACTATATCTTCCGATTGAAAATTGTTGAGTTTTACTTAGGAAGAGATTTAAAATTTTAAAAAACACTTTGCCAAATGACTCAGAAGAAAAAAAGTAATTGGCTGATTTATACCCTTATTGGCGCTGTCCTATCAATAGGCGTGGTTGCCTTCATTACCAGTAAAAATCGTAATAAGGGCGAGGAGGTAGAAGTTGAAAAAGTCGAGAAAAGGACCATTAGAGAAACTGTTGCTGCGAGTGGGAAGGTATTCCCTGTAACGGAAG
This sequence comes from Saprospiraceae bacterium, assembly GCA_020436955.1. Lineage (GTDB taxonomy): Bacteria > Bacteroidota > Bacteroidia > Chitinophagales > Saprospiraceae > JAGQWW01. The sequence goes on from JAGQWW010000004.1 coordinate 15,516, forward strand.
TTAAAATCAGCTCAGACGTAAGTGGTGAAATTGTAGCCCTGCTGGTAGAAGAAGGAGACTCTGTAAAAAGCGGTCAACTATTGGCTCAAATTGATCCTGATGCATATGAATCTCAAGTAGAGAGAGGTATGGCTCAGGTGAATTCTGCAAAAGCCAATGCTGCCAATGCGAGGTCCCAAATTGAAAACTTTAAAGCGCAGCGTGCACAGATCATGGCCAATTTGAAAAATGCCAGAAAAATGCACGAGCGTAATATGCAATTGCATAAGGAAGGCGTGATCTCAGATGCAGATTTGGAAGCATCAGAGGCCTCCAGAAATGCATTGGAAGCAAACCTCGAGTCGATAGAAGCCAATATAAGAGCATCAGAGCAGTCAGCAAATGCTGCAGAATACTCCATAAAAAGTGCAGAGGCTACGTTGAAAGAATTAAAAACTGTACTTAGAAGAACTGATATTTTTGCCCCAATGTCTGGTATTGTATCCCGCTTAAATGTAGAACAAGGTGAACGCGTGGTAGGTACCATTCAAATGGCAGGAACCGAGATGATGCGGATAGCCGATTTGAGTAAAATGGAAGTCCAGGTGGATGTAAGTGAAAATGACATCCCACGGGTAACCATGGGTGATGATGTCGATATTGAAGTAGATGCTTATTTGAATAGAACCTTTAAAGGAAAGGTGACGGAAATAGCCCACTCGGCCAGCAATATGGCTACCAGTGGAATTTCAACAAGTCTGAATACTGACCAGGTTACCAATTTTGTGGTAACGATTAATATTGACCCTGCGTCTTACAATGATCTTGTAACCGAAAAAAGTCCATTTCCATTTCGTCCTGGCATGTCCGCCAGTGTAGAAATTGAAGCTCAGATTATCGAGAATACACTAAGTGTACCAATACAGGCTGTAACCACACGTGAATTTGACAAAAATGGAAAACCAAAAGACCGTGTTAAAAAAAGAGGGGAAAAAGACAATCAAGAAGAGGAAGAAGACAATGATGGTTTGGCAAAAACGGTGAGCAACAAAGGAAATGGACATGAGGAGGAAATTAGAGAAGTTGTTTTCGTTGTAAATGAAGATAAGACCGTTAGCATTCGGGAAGTAACAACAGGAATTCAGGATGACTCTTATATCCAGGTTGTTTCCGGGCTTGAAGATGGCCAAACAATTGTAACAGGTCCTTATTCTGCGGTGTCCAGAAACCTAAAAGATGGGGAAGACATCACTATCAAGAAAGGAGAATAAGCTTCAAGAAAGATAATCGCATAAAAAAGGCGGTCTTGAATTCGTTTCAAGACCGCCTGCTTATTATCAACTCATTGTCAATTATAAATCCAATAGAAGAGAAACAGGATCCTCTATCAGCTCTTTTACCTTTTTCAAAAAAGTAACTGATGTACTTCCATCAATAATTCTGTGGTCATAACTTAATGCCAGGTACATCATTGGTCTGATTTCTACCTGTCCGTTTATAGCCATCGGGCGCTCGTTGATAGCGTGCATACCTAAAATAGCCGCCTGAGGCTCATTAATGATAGGTGTACTCATCAAAGAACCAAAAACACCGCCATTGGTAATCGTAAAGGTACCACCACTCATTTCCTCAAGAGTCAAATCGTTATTTCTGGCCTTTTCTGCAAGTTTTTTGATTTCCCATTCGATATCAGCCAAAGAAAGTGACTCTACATTTTTTACCGGAGGTACTACCAAACCGTTAGGAGTAGAGATAGCGATAGAAATATCCGCATATTCGTGATAAACTAATTCATCTCCATCAATTTGTGCATTAACATCAGGCATCTCCATCAACACTTTTGCACATGCCTTTGAGAAGATAGACATGAAGCCCAGTTTAATTCCAAATTTCTCAACAAACTGATCCTGATATTTTTTACGCATTTGGAAAACACCGGTCATATCAGCCTCATTGAACGTGGTAAGCATCGCTGTCTCGTTTTTAGCGGAAACCAATCGTTTAGCGATTGTGCGGCGCATACGAGACATTTTTTTGCGGCTGGACTCACGTCCAAATGCTTTCCCTGCTGATGGTGCGGGTCTGGTTGCATGCGCTTCCTTCTTTTCAGGTGCAGGAGCAGACGTTTTATTAGTAGCTGCTTTTTGAGCATCTTCTTTCGTTATCCTACCATCTTTTCCAGTACCCTGGACAGCAGCTGGATTAACATCATTTTCTTTCAAAATTTTGGATGCAGCCGGAGATGGATGTCCTGTAGCATATGATTCCTTTTCAGCAGCATCGTCTGAAGATTTTTCAGCTGTTTCAGATTTGGCAGGTTTTGCTTCCTCTTTCTTATCATTTCCACCTCCATCAGGACCAGAAACGCTGGTATCAATTTTTGCCACCAAGGCACCAATTTCCAAATCATCTCCTTCGGCAGCAACGTAGATTAATTTTCCACTTGCTTCAGCCGGAAATTCTAAGGTTGCCTTATCTGATTCAAATTCACAGATAGGTTCATCCAGATTTACATACTCCCCATTCTCTTTGAGCCATTGGGATAAAGTTACTTCTGAAATAGATTCGCCAATGGTCGGAACACGCATTTCAATGACGCTCATCGTAAAATTTTGTTTACAGGGTTATACACTAATGCACAATGGTTTTAGAAACACTTAAATGCACTATTGGTTAATTACATTTTTAAACTTTGGACGTTTTGGGGTAATATCCCCATACTTTTCCTTTTTAGCTGCTTCGTAATCAGAGAAGTTACCTTCAAAGAAAACTACTTCAGAATCACCCTCAAATGAAATAATATGTGTTGCAAGTCTGTCTATAAACCAACGGTCGTGAGAGATTACCAACACACATCCGGCAAAGTTATCCAAACCTTCTTCCAGCGCCCTCAACGTATTAACGTCAATGTCGTTGGTAGGCTCATCCAGCAATAAAACATTGCCTCCTTCCTTCAAGGTCATAGCCAGGTGTACACGATTTCTTTCTCCTCCTGACAACACACCAAGTTTCTTTTGCTGATCATTTCCGCTAAAATTGAACTTACTAAGGTAAGCTCTGGAGTTAACAGAAATATTTCCAACCTGCAAGATATCATTACCTCCTGAGACCACCTCAAATACAGTCTTTTCAGGCAATAAAGCTTCATGACTTTGATCGACATAACTCGTCTGCACTGTATCACCAATAACGACATTACCGTTATCAGGTTTTTCTTTACCCATGATAATTTTAAAAAGGGTACTTTTTCCTACACCATTTGGTCCAATAATACCGACAATAGCATTTTTCGGAATGGAAATATTCAAATTTTCAAAAAGAACCCTGTCGCCAAAGGATTTTGATATCCCTTCCAGGTCAATCACTTTATCTCCTAATCTTTGTCCGGGTGGAATGTAAATTTCAAGCTTAGCCTCTTTTTCCTTAGATTCTTCAGATGCCAGTTTTTCATAAGCATTCAAACGAGCTTTTCCTTTTGCCTGTTTTGCTTTGGGTGACATTCGAATCCATTCCAATTCCCTTTCCAGGGTTTTCTTTCTTTTGCTCTCAGATCGTTCTTCTTGTTCTAGTCGTTTTGATTTTTGTTCCAACCAGGAAGAGTAATTTCCTTTCCACGGAATTCCTTCCCCACGATCCAACTCTAAAATCCATCCGGCAACATTGTCAAGGAAATAACGGTCGTGGGTTACGGCAATAACCGTACCCGGGAAATTTTGCAAGTACTGTTCCAACCAAAGTACACTTTCTGCATCCAGGTGGTTGGTAGGTTCATCTAACAATAAAATGTCAGGATTGCTTAACAGAAGTCGACAAAGTGCCACCCTTCTTCTTTCTCCACCTGACAATACCTTTATAGTTGCATCAGAAGGTGGACAACGCAAGGCATCCATGGCTGTTTCCAACTTGTAATCCAACTCCCAGGCATTGAGATGTTCCAGTTTTTCCATCAACTCGCCCTGCTTTTCAATCAACTTCATCATCTCATCGTCATCCATTGGCTCACCAAGTTTCATGTTGATTTCTTCGTACTCTTTTAAAAGATCAACAGTCTCCTGAACGCCTTCCTCTACTACTTCACGTACAGTTTTACTTTCATCTAATTCTGGTTCCTGAGCCAGGTATCCAATTTTATAAGAACCGTCAAATTCAACTTTACCTTCAAAGTTTTGGTCAAGGCCGGCAATTATTTTTAGAAGGGTTGACTTCCCGGAACCATTTAGACCCAAAACACCAATTTTGGCGCCGTAAAAAAAGGATAGCCAGATATTTTTCAAGACTTGTTTGCTGGGAGGAAATGTTTTATTCACCCCCGTCATAGAAAAAATGATCTTTTCGTCAGCCATATATGCCTATTTAATATTTTGTTTAAGATGGCTGTAAAGATGGGAATTTTGAAGGAAGTCTGATCATTTAAACAATGCCAATTCAATTATTTATACATGGATTATTAAGAGTGGTGAATACAATTTTATCCTGTTGAAATATTTTCTCCCTCTCAACTGCAACCCTAAACAGAACTATGTTGTCCTTATGAGGTGTAGCACAGAATATTATTCACTTCAAAACCTTTGGTATGAAAAGTTTTACCCGAATTATGATTATCATGCTGGTATTTTGTTTGTCTTTTGGCTCCAGCCAAATGTTTGGACAAAATTCCCGGTCCGATAAAATTATTGTCACCCAAAAAATTGAAACTGAGGATGGACAAATCATTGTCAAGAAAAAAGCCCTTGATAGTCCAGAAGATGTTGAAGCTTTTATTAGTCAAATTAAAGAGTCTGTTGCCACCGAGCAGCTTGATGCACAATTAAAAGGAATCAAAATTCAGCATGAAGGAGAGGAAGATGCCTTTTTTTATTTTAAAGAAAGGGCAAATCATGGCGAGATGCAAGAAGGCATGCATGCAGAAAAGATGAAGGTCAAAAAATCCAAGACCTTATTGGGCATTTATCCTAGTAATACCATAGAAGGAAAAGGTGTTCGAATTTCAAGTGTTGTTAAAGGTAAAGGCGCTGAAGCAGCCGGATTGCTAGGTGGAGATATTGTTACCAATATCGCCGGCAACCAAATACAATCTGTTGGAGGACTTCGTACGGTATTAGATCAGTTTGAGCCAGGACAATCCGTTTCAGTGAGCATCGAAAGAGATGGTCAAGTGATGCAGCGTGATGTTGTACTGTCTGAACAAGTGTATTATCGCTATTATGAAAAAAGAGACCCCTGTAAGGTTTTTATCGGCATCTTCTCTACTTCATCAGGACAAGAGGATGGGGTAAGGATTACGGATGTAATCCCAAATACTTCAGCTGATAAATTTGGCCTTCAAAAAGGTGATATTTTGTTGATGGTAGATGGCATTACGGTAAACAGCCATCATGAAGTAGTAACTGAGCGTGATAAACATGAGGCCGGTGATTGGTATGAAATGACCTTAGACCGAAACGGCAAAATATTTACTGTAAAGGCACAGTTTAACGAATGTGAACAGGAAGAAGATGTGGAGGAAGCTAAAGAGGAATTGCAAGAGGAAGAAACAGAATCAATTGATAATCCGGCTGGGACCGAAAATGGTCAGTTGGTTTTGGATGAATTCAGTGCCTACCCAAATCCTACTGTAAGCGATTTGAATGTAAGCTTTAAAGGAGAGGCAGTACCTACCCAGGTAAGAATCACTGATATCAATGGAAGAGTAGTATTTGAAGAGTTTCTTCCAAATTTTGACGGTGTATATCAAAAGCTTGTTTCGCTTGGAAATGTAAGTCCGGGTAATTTAAATTTATCTGTTTACCAAAAAGGAAAAGTAGTCAGTAAGTCAATTTTGCTTTTGAATAGAGCTTAAAAAAAGCAAGGTGCCCTGTTGGACACCTTGTTCGAAAAAGGCTTGAGGTAAACTAACTATAAAACAAAACTTGGCAATCAAATCTGTAACTCAGCATAGAAGAGCCGAGTAATGAGCCGGGGGACGCTTGGGAATTTCCAGGCTCCCCCGTTTCATTTTGGTCAACGCATAAAGAAATCTCTCTTTTCGTGGAATTCATCATTGCACGATTTCTTTTGCATAGTATAAATCAACTTTACAATCTTTTGTAAGTGATATGCTTTTCCGGACTTTTTAAATGGATTTGCACTCCCGGAAAAAAATATAAATCGATATATGCCGCCATTGCTGACGGCATATAATCAGTTTTTTTCAAGAAATGCTCATGGGAAGACCTAATGGTCTAAATCTGAAATAGTGAATCGTGGGATGCAGCGTTAACTGCATTTGTTAACAAGTGAATTGGACAATAAAATTTATTGGGAATCAAATTCATTGCCCTGAATTCGGAGGCAATATGCTTGGATTTTCAGGCTGGTGCATCTAAAAAACACCCAATCTGTGACAAAACAAATTGGATAATTTTTTATTTTAAATATAAAAATACGAGGGAGAAATGAATTCTAGGCAACCACCAGTATAGGAACCCGCTTGATTAGTAACCTAAATGGAATGTCCCGGAAAAATGGAATTGAAATGGACAGAATCCTGGATGGAAATTGTGACACAATTACATTTGAAAAATTCGTATAAAAAATTCAAATCTGTCTATCGCGCCTTATCCTGCTCTGCTTCTTTGATATATTCAGAAATGATCTGGGTAATTACATCCTTAAGATAAGCATTTTGACTACGGGCAATGGCTTTAAGTTTTTCAAGTTTTTTCTTGTCTACTGCAAAGGTCACCCTTTTAGTTGCTTTCCGATCGCCCGGTTCTTCAACCATTTTAACTTCAATGGTTTTTCTGATAAGTGCATCCAGGCCTGATAGTGGCTTACGCACTTTCGGATTTACCTGCTTAGGAGCCGGATTATTTTTATCTGTTCCAGTTTCTTTGATGGTTGAATCTTCAGGTCTGTCGCTACTCAAAGCTTCTTCCAAAAGGGTATCAAGGTCAGCAGTAAAGTCTTTACTGGACCCTTTAGACCGCACTCGTTTTACCTTTTGCGGTCCCTTTGGAGTCGATGCCTCAACAAAAGTTACAGTTTCTTCTGCTACTTCATCAAAGAGGCTTTCCAAACCATCTGTGAACTTCTTTTTACTCAATTTCTAAAAATAAATTAGGTCAAAGACACCTGTTTAAAAATACATTTTACACGCTAACTTGTTCGGTTCTTGTGATCAATTCCTTACAAAGAGCCAGGTAATCTTCTGCACCTGAACTGTTCTTATTGTATTCAAAAATGTCTTTGCGTTGGGCCGGAGCCTCAGCCAATGCAACATTATCTCTAATCATTGTTTCAAATACTTTGTCACCAAAGTATTTTTTGATGGTTTCAACAACATCACGATTCAAAATCTTACGGTTGTCATACATGGTTGCGATAACCCCACCAATTTGCAAACTTTTGTTCAAACGGAAGCGTACTTTATCAATGACCTGCTTGATTTTCGCTACTCCCTGCAAAGCAAGAAACTCCGTTTGAAGCGGAATCAATACATACTGACTGCTCGTAAGTGCATTCAAAGTCAAAAGACCAAGAGAAGGAGGACAGTCAATAATGATATAATCATATTCTTCCATAACAGGTGCCAGCAATTCACGTAAAATAAACTCACGACCTGCTTCATTTATAAGCTCCATCTCTGCTCCTGAAAGATCCAAGGTGGAAATGACAACATCGAAACCATCTTTCACCTGGTAAGGCACCAATTCAGACTCACCACGCAATGATTCATAGATACTATATTTCTGTCTTGGGATACCCAAAGAAACTGTCAAGTTAGCCTGGGGATCCAAATCAATCAGCATCACACGCTTTCCTAATTCAACCATTCCAGCGCCAATATTTATGGTACTGGTAGTCTTACCAACACCTCCTTTGTGATTTAAAAGCGAAATAACTGTTGCCATTTGTTCTTTTTAATTTGTTTTCTCAAAGGTTTGCTCCAGGGCAAAAATATATTTTTCCCCCTTCAATAAGAATTATTCCTAATATTTTATGACACAAATACCCAAGATAGTGGAGTTAAAATTTTTAAAACAAATTTTAGCAAATTGAAATCCTATATTTGGATTTAAAATAATTTGTTTTACTTTTGGCTCATATTTAATTCAATTTGTTTTAAAAAACGGCATTAAAATGATCAGTGAAGACAGAATACACCTAAACGATAGATTTTGTAAGGCCTTTTCTTTGCTTGAAGACAAAGGAATAATTATAAAAAATGACCGTGGCGGAAAAGGAATTGGTGACTTTGCTGAAAAAGTTTTGGGCAATAGAGCATACGGACATATCGTCAGGGCATTTCTCAATGAAGAGAGTGAACGAGTGATTAGCTACAGCCAGGCCAGGACTTTTTGCCGGGAATATGGCATAAATGAGTCATGGATGCTGGATGGAGTTGGAACTCCGTTTGGATTGGATCCTAAAAAAGTTTACGAGTCCGTCGATACTGATGTAACAAATGGAAATATTCTTTTTACTACGGTAGAAGCATTTGCAGGGTCCGCAGTAGATGTTGGAGGCTTTGCAACAGAATCTTCCTCCTTCTTTTCTTTACCGGGTATAAAAGGTGATGGTTTGGTTGCCTTTCCGGTAAAAGGTAACAGTATGGAGCCTGTCATTCAAAATGGTGATATTCTTGTTTGTAAACAGGTAGACAACCTGAATCAAGTTAATGACAACGACATTTATGCAGTAAAAAGTAGTGGGTCGCTTTGGGTAAAATATGTCCAAAAAATAAAAGACTCCCGCGCCATGATTACTCAGCTAAAATTAATATCTGCCAATCATTTGGAATACGAACCCTTCGTAGAAGAAGTAAACGAATACACCCGACTTTACAAGGTCATCAGAAAGATTAGCGGATTCTGACAATTTCCCTTCCGGTCGGAAGACATAGTCAAGATAGTTTTGTGTTTCATTTTATCCTGCTGTTTTTGATTGTCCAGGGACAGCCCGGAATAGATCTGGGCGCCTGGATTTTTTCTTTTCAGGATTTATACAGACCGC
>JAGQWW010000499.1 GCA_020436955.1 Saprospiraceae bacterium
GAAGTTATCGTCTTTGTCGATTTCTTCTCCAACAGTATCTACTTCTACATATACGATTTCACCCAATTCACCCTGGGCAAAATCTGTAATGCCTACTACTGCAATATTGCCATCTTCTACTTTTACCCACTCGTGCTCTTTTGTATATTTCAAATTTGCAGGTGTACTCATTTTAAAGTTTTGTTTTGATAGTTATTGGATAGGGTTCTTATTTGGCGTTTTCATTGATGTAGTTGGTCAACCATTCACTGGTAACAGACTTAGGTCTTTCCAACGCAAGGCCTAGGGCTCTAGACCAACATAAGTTGGCTAATACACCCAATGCTCTTGAAACACCAAACAACACGGTATAGAAATTATACTGGTTAAATCCATAATGCACCAACAAAGCACCTGAGTGTGCATCTACGTTAGGCCATGGATTTTTCACTTTTCCAAGTTTTTCTAAAATTGGAGGTACCACTTCAAAGACTTTCCAAACTACCTGTACGATATCATCGTTAGGGCAGTTACGCTCTGCAAAACGCTTTTGTGCCATAAATCTTGGATCAGGCTGACGCAATACAGCGTGGCCATATCCAGGAACCACACGACCGGAGTCAAGGGTTTCCTGCACATAATTTGCGATTTGCTCTGTTGAAGGCTTTTGAGTACCCAAATCTTCCAACATATTAAAGATCCAGCCAATCACTTCCTGGTTTGCCAATCCGTGCAATGGACCTGCCAGTGCATTGATACCGGCAGCTAATGACAAATAAGCACTACTTAGGGTAGAACCTACCAGGTGAGTAGTGTGAGCAGAAGCATTACCACCTTCATGGTCAGCATGGATGGTAAGGTACAAACGCATCAAATTCTTGAAGTCTTCACCTTCATATCCCAACATGTGGGCAAAGTTACCAGCCCAGTCAAGGGTACGGTCCGCTTTGATGATGTCTTTGTTAAAGAATGAACGGCGATAGATGTACGCTGCTACGTGAGGCAATTTTGCGATAAGATTCATCACATCCTCGTAGGTAGCATCCCAGTACTCGTCTTTACCCATACCTTCGTCATAACGCTGTTGGAATACAGATTCCGACTGCATGGCGTTGATAGCAATGGTAAATTGAGTCATTGGATGTGTATCTACCGGAAGTCGATTCAAGGCTGCATACACGTAGTTAGGAACTTTCGAACGGCGTCTCCATTCTTTTGAAAGCCATTCAGCCTGCTTTTGTGTTGGGATCTCGTCAACCAACATCAACCAAAATAATCCTTCCGGCATTGGTTCTTTGCCGTCCGGTCCTGTAGGAAGTTTTTCTCTAAGCTGCGGAATAGAATATCCTCTGAATCGGATACCTTCGATTGGGTCAAGTGCTGAAGTTTCCCAAAGCATCATTTTGATACCTCTTGCTCCTCCGTATACTTGCGCTGCTTGTACCTGGTCAACAATAGTTGCCCCTTTTTCTTTCATCAGGGCCTTAAGGGAAGTCTTAAGTTTGGATGATTTTTCGTAAAATTTCTTCTTAAGTGGGTCTTTTCTTTCTGGCATTATTCGTTTTTTATGAAGGGCTCAGGAACCACTAGTCTAGTTCCGCAATTCTAATTTTAATGTCTAAATCAGAAACACCCTCTTCGCGAAGTTGTTTTTCCAAAGCTGCTTTCTTTTTACCATTTTCTTTCACCCAGCCTGGATAAGCTTCTTTCTGTTCTTCAGAGAGAATATTTCTAATCTGCATATAGTACATTTCTGTAGCAATATTGATCTTATTCAAGTAAGTCTGTGGATCTGTTTCTTTAAAAGAAGCAGCCTCAGCAAATGCATTTGAACGGTTTTCCAAAGCTTTGTTTACCAAACCTTGTTGGCTGGCATTCAAATCAAAAGCTTCAGTAATAGATGCTGCCTTTTCTGCTTTGGTAGGAGCAGATTGTGCAAAAATCAAGGTTGCAAATGCACAAAACGTCAGAGTAAATAATACTTTTTTCATAATAAATAATTGAGGTTTTTAAACGGCGGCTAAAATACAATTTTGATGCAAAAATTAAACCTGATTGGTTGATTTGTTAAAGGTATTTTTTAAAAAACTTGCCTTAAATTTTACCTTTGTCAACCTTGCCGGAAAGAAAAGACCACCTAAAAATATTTTTAAAACCAAAATATAAGTAAATGTCACTAAATATCCAACATACCTGCCTCGATAGGTTCCTAAAATATGTGCAAATCGACACGCAGAGTGACCCAAACTCCCCAACAACTCCATCTACTGAAAAACAGAAAAACCTGGGAAAGGTACTGGTGGAAGAATTGATCGCAATGGGCATAGACGATGCTCATATGGATGACCATGGATACAT
>JAGQWW010000500.1 GCA_020436955.1 Saprospiraceae bacterium
ACTACCTTTCAAATAGCCAATGGCTAATGGCTAATAGCCAACAGGCCCCAAAAGACCATAGGAATACATGAGTTAAGAGTACAAGATTGAAGATTATAGAATTGAGATGGTAGATGGAGGATGGAGAAAATTTACGATTTACGATTGACGAATAGCGAATAGCGAATAGCGAATAAAAGGACTATTCAAAAAGCCAATGGCTAATGGCTAAAAGCCAACAGCCCCCAAAGACTAAAGACCAAAGACCTTATTAGCAGCTCACATCCTGTTTCACCAGTGAATCAACTCCGTTTTTGTGGGCACCATTGGTTTTGGGTGCATCCAGGAAGCCTTGTTCGCGCATCCAGTCGTCGTTGTAGATTTTGCTGAGGTAGCGGGAACCATGATCGGGGAACATGGCAACTACAAGATCGCCTGGTTTAAAGATATGTGCAAGGTGAAGTACGGACCACATAACGGCACCACTGGAATATCCCATTAGGATCCCTTCCTTTTTGGCTAGTTCACGAGCCATCAGGGCGGAGTCTTTATCGCCTGCCTTAATCATCATGTCCAGGTATTCTACATGGAAGTTACCTGGGATGATGGTCTTTCCTAATCCTTCCACTTTATAGGACGATGCAATGGACTCATCAAAAATTCCTTCGTCGAAGTACTTTTTGAGCACAGACCCTTGGCCATCTACACCAATAACTTTGATATCCGGATTTTGCTCTTTTAGGAAACGGGCAATACCGCATAAAGTACCGCCAGTACCGGAAGGGCCAATGAAATGGGTAATCTTTCCTTCCGTCTGTTCCCAAATTTCAGGTCCGGTAGTTTGGTAATGTGCTTCTGAGTTATTGGTATCAAAATTTTGGTTGAGGTAAAAAGCGCCCGGTGTATCTTCTGCATAGCGCTTTGCAACCATATAATAGGAGGCCGGATCATCAGCATGTACGGAAGGACAAACTGTTACTTCTGCTCCCAATGCTTTTAAAAGATCCAGTTTTTCTTTTGACGTTTTGGTAGTGCATGTCAATTTACAACGGTATCCCTTTTTTGCGCACCACATAGCAATGCTATAACCTGTATTTCCAGACGTAGCTTCTACAATGATATCCCCAGGCTTAATTAAGCCTCTTTCTTCTGCTCTATTGAGCATAAAATTGACAATTCGATCTTTTGCAGAATGTCCCGGATTAAAGCCTTCAACTTTCGCCCACAGCTGACATGGAAGTTCTTCCTCCATCTTTTCAAGTCGAATCAATGGAGTATTCCCAATACAATCCAAAATGGATAATTTGGTATTGTTGTTCCTCATGGAAAGTGTTTGGATTTGTTTTATCAAGTATGTCTTTTTTAAAAAATTCGAACTCCATCTAAAAATCCTGAAAAAGGAGTTCTATAAAAATTGGTCAGGGATACCCAAGTACATGGATTCTGCCAATTACTGGAAAAATGATCGATTTACAAAGGTTTTTAGGGGATTTATTCAATTTTCAAGTCAATTTCAAGGTATTTGTTCACCTTGACCAAAATCATTTTTTTGGGGTCTGATTACACAAATGGCAGTAAATCAGGCGCTTGATATTGGGTTTTGGCAGTAGGATGCTCAAAAATATTAAAACTATAATGTTTGGCCACTAATTTTTGAAAATCCTTTTTCAAAAACTGATTATCCTCTATAAATTTTTGAAAATCCGAATGACTGGAAATCGTTTGAAAGTGGTTTACAATAAAAACCGCTGCAACGGTTAGGGTCTCATTATATTTATCGGTTACTCCCAGGTGATTTACATATGCTTTTAGTTGATGGGTTATGTTTTGAATGGCTTGCTCCAATCCAAATCGCTGAATGTGAAGGAAGGCCAGTCTAAGGTGGGCTTCATGATTAAATGAGGCTACCGGAAATTTGAGCCCTTCAAAATCCTGGATGAAGGAATCATCTGACCAATCGAAATGAGATTGCATAAAACATATTTATGCGAACAAAGATAGAGGCTTCCCTTGGCGAATGCTAATGAAGGGATGATGACCTTGCTCAGTTTAAGCAAGCAAATAGGGCCTCCATTTTTTTACCACTACAAAATGGGCGAACATTAAATTAGGGACCCAACAAAGCCAGGCTACTATTGGGTATGCTATATCAAAAGATCCTGTGGCTCCTATTAATAAAGGCATCCATAATCTTAGCGTAACTGCTGCAAAACAGGCCGCATAGGAGTACACCATCATTTTTTCATGTTCGAGATAATCCTTTTTTCTTACAGTCAAATAGGCATTCAGCGTTGTAAACAACCAAATGAGGGCAAGAGACATAAATCCTGCCGCAGCCATCCAACCGGTTGTAGCAAA
>JAGQWW010000501.1 GCA_020436955.1 Saprospiraceae bacterium
AAATGCAAAGCTTTCTCAAAACTTCCAGTGGATTTGGGGGGTGCAATGCTGTAGCAATGTTTAAAAAGTATGCCTGAGGCTCTACACATATTACAAGCAGCAAAGCTGCAGGAAGACGGACTTTGGCTCAATGGAGAGAAAGTCTGGGAAGGGCATATAGCTGAAGATTTTTCAGCCAATTTGAAAGGATTGTACAAAGCATTAGAGCTGTCGTATCCCAAATTTTACAAAATGGATAATTTGAGTAAATTTGGTTTTCTGGCAGTGGAGGCTTTGCTTTCAAAATGCACGGACATGGCAGGGTGGAACCTGTCAAAGACCGGTGTTTTCCTGGTGAATGCTTCTTCCAGTCTCGATACAGACCATAAGTATTATGAAACAGTTAGCACCGATGAAGATCAAATACCCAGCCCGGCATTATTTGTCTATACCTTACCTAATATATTGATAGGGGAAATCTGTATTCGCCATAAATTTACCGGCGAGCAGGGATTTTTCGTTTCCGGTCATTTTGATTCGGGATATTTATACCCATATTTGGAGCAACTTTTTCAAAATAACATCCTGGAACAAGCCATCGTAGGGTGGGTAGAAATCGGACAGGAAAAACCAATTGCGAAAGTTGCATTGGTAGCAGGACCTGCTAGAGAAAATGGAAAGGTGTTTGGCCAAAAGGACATGGCCGTTTTTTTTGAAAATAAAGCATTGTAAAAGTATAATAACCTACTAATGGACGAATTAATTGAAAAGCTAAAAGAACAGATAATCGAGCAATTGAACCTGGAGGATTTGAGTCCGGAAGATATTGATGCTGATGCACCGTTGTTTGATTCTGAAATAGGTTTGGATTCCATCGATGCACTGGAAATTATTGTGTTGCTGGAAAGGCAATACGGTGTAAAAATTAGTTCACAGGAAGAGGGTAAAAAGGTATTCCATTCTGTACGTTCTATTGCGGAATACATTACTGAAAAACAGCCCAAATAGATTGTGAGTAAAAAGGTCTACATAACCGGTATCGGATTGGTTTCTTCCCTTGGTTTGAATGTGGAAGAGAACCTCAATTCCCTGTTGAAATGCCAATCAGGGATAGGCGATATTGTATACCTGGAAACAGTTCATAAAGGTAAAATGCCTGCAGCGGAGGTCAAAGCTGACAACGCAACCCTGGCCGCCATGTTGGGATTTGAGAATGTGAAATATTTAAGCAGGACCGCCATCCTGGGTATGCTGGCAGCGAAGGAAGCGTACCATATGGCAGGGCTTCAAAAAGGCGATCCATTTCGTACCGGGATATTATCGGCAACCAGTGTTGGAGGGATAGATAAAAGTGAAGACTTTTATAAAGGATATTTGGAGAATCCGGATTCGGTAGAAAATTTAAACATGGTGGTTTCACACGATTGCGGTGATAGCACTGAACGAATAGCAGATTATCTGGGGATCAAAGACTTTCTTACTACCATCAGTACCGCCTGTTCTTCGTCTGCTAATTCCATCTTGCATGCTGCACGCATGATTAAAGCCGGATTGCTTGATAGAGCAGTGGCCGGAGGTACCGACGTTTTGACGCGTTATACCCTTAATGGATTTAATGCCCTAAAAATATTGGATGAAAAATGGTGTAGACCCTTTGACAGGAGTCGAACCGGACTCAATCTGGGCGAAGGTGCTGCTTATTTGGTGTTGGAGTCGGAAGAAGCTGTTTTGAAAAGCGGAAAAACACCACTTGCAGTGTTAAGTGGATTTGGCAACGCAAATGACGCCTACCATCCTACGGCATCCAGTCCTGAAGGATTGGGCGCAAAAAGATCAATGGAGTTGGCATTGGAAGTGGCAGGTTTGGATCCGATGAAGATTGATTACATCAATGCGCACGGAACAGCTACACCCAATAATGATATGTCCGAAGGTTCGGCGATCAAATCCGTATTTCGGGATTACCTGCCCAGGTTTAGCTCGACCAAGAGTTATACCGGACATACCCTGGCAGCTGCAGGTGCTGTGGAAGCTGTTATCTCAGTTTTATCGCTGCAACATCAGGTTATATTTCCCAATTTGAATTTTGAAAATCCAATTGAGGAGCTCAATATTAGTCCGGTAACCAACCTGGACAAAGAACACGAGATTAATGTCATCCTTTCCAATTCTTTTGGATTTGGAGGCAATTGTAGTTCAATGATTTTTTCAAGAATCTAAATATGGCAATTTACATCAACAGCGCAGCCGCCATTTCACCCCAGGAAACCTAGAAAGATGAAAAATTTCTGAAAGAGGTAACTTACCAGGAAGGCTACAGCATGTTGTGTAAAGAGCCGAATTATAAAGATTTTA
>JAGQWW010000502.1 GCA_020436955.1 Saprospiraceae bacterium
CGAATCAGTGGGCTAAAGACTCCTAATAAAGTCTTGATGGTATGTGATATTCCAGAAGAGGAAGTGGACCTTCCTTTGGAAAATGATATAGTGATATACCTGGACCATATTAAAGATCCCGGCAATTTTGGAACGATACTGAGAATAGCTGATTGGTTTGGTTGGAAGCATATAGTTGCCAGCCCTGAATGTGCTGAAGTATGGAACCCAAAAGTGATTCAATCAAGTATGGGTGCAGTGTTCAGAGTCAAGGTACATGAAATGGATCTGATCAATTTGGCAGAACATATGCCAGACAAAAAAATCCTGGTAACAGATATGGAAGGTGTGAATGTCTTTGAAAATGCTGTAACCGAGCCATCCATTATTGTAATTGGCAATGAAAGTCATGGGGTGAGTCCGGATATAAAAGCTATGGCAAACGGGGCCATCAGCATACCCAGAGGTGCCGGCAGTAAAATGGAATCACTCAATGCAGCTGTAGCCACTGGAATCATTCTCGCAGCTATAAAAAATTAAAAGCAAGCTTCATTCATGCGGATTAGGAAAGTAGCGATAAAAAACATCAATTCTTTACGAATAGAGACGGCCATCAACTTCATTGAACCGCCCTTGAGTGATGCCGGGCTGTTTGCAATTGTAGGCGATACCGGTGCAGGGAAAACTACTATCCTGGACGCCATTACATTAGGATTATACGGCACTGTAGCAAGAGAAGCTAAATCGGAAGAAGTTTTATCCTATGGTTCAGTTGACGCTTATGCCGAAGTTACTTTCGACATCCACAATGAAATATACCTGGCTAAGTGGTCTGTTCGCAGAGCACATGGCAAAATAGAAGGTGCCATTCAAACGCCTAAAAGAGAACTTTCACGTTGGAATGAAGGTAAGGAAGCATTTGAAATTATTGCAGAAAAAATCACAGAAGTCAACCAAATGGTGGAGCAGGTTTGTGGTTTGGATTATGTGCGATTTTCAAAATCCGTCTACTTGTCACAAGGAGAATTTGCAGCCTTTTTGAAAGCTACCGAAAAAGACAGAAGTGAATTATTGGAGCGCATCACAGGAACCGAGATATATTCTAAAATATCCATGCAGGTTTATCGCAAGCATGATGAAGAAAAAAAATCTTTGGAAGCCTTACACCTTCAAAAAGATCAATTCAATGTAAAATCTGACGAGGAAATCCAGGGGCTTACTGACCGTGAAAAGGAATTGCAGGAAGCGATCCGTGGATTGAATAAACAGCGGGAAAAGGTTAATGAGCATCTGAACATTTACCAAAAGCTGAAAGATATCGAATCCGGCCAACAGGAACTTTTTAAAGAAAAGGAAAAACTTATTAGCCTGAAAAACCAGCGCAAAGAGGATTTGCAATCATTGGAGCATCATCAGAAAGTAGCACCCTTTAAGGAGTCGATTATTAGATTGAAGGAATATCAAAACGAGCTTATAAAACTGAAAAAAACTGCCGGGGAAGTTGAAACTAGTCTGGAAGAAAACCGCATAGCTCGAAAAAGCTTCGACGAAAAAATCACAACAAATAATGCTGCTTTAACTTCTAAGAAAGAATCCTTCAAGGCTTCCGAAAAAGTATGGCAGCAAGTCAAAATATTGGACCACCGGATAGCCGAAGGTAGAAAGCTAATTGAAAGCACAGAAAGTTCGATACAATACTCCACATTACAGGTTGAAAAGCTCCATAAAACCATACAAAGTCAAAAAACGGCGAAAGAAGATTTAGAGCAGCAGGCGGCAACCGCCAGGAAATGGATGACTGAAAATCCAAAGGCGCCTATTTTGGATAAAGCTTTTAAACTCATCCGCGCCCAGGCCGATGATTTGTTGAACACTTACAGGCAAAGCATTGGGGTGAAAAAATTAAGGGCTGAAGTATTGGAAAACCGTCAGCAACTGGTTGATGGCCTGGAAAGTCTTAGGCAAGAAGTCAGTGATTTGAAAAGTGATTTACAAAAGGAGCTTTCTCTTTTAAAAGCGAAGTTTCCTACGCTGGAAAATCAGCCCAGGAATTCTATCCTGCTGGAACTAGACAAAACGCTGGAAGACCTTTCAAACCAATCAACAGCGCTATCCAAAAAAGCTGAAGCGTACAAGCAATGGAAGTTGCTAAAGGAGCAGTGGGCCAAATTGGAAGCCGATATTGACAGTATTTTAAAAGATGAACAGCGTCTGGTGGAGGCTATAAAGCAGCAACAAAAAGCGCTTGAAACTCAACAAGAAAAAGTTGAATTAAAGACAGATCTGTGGGAAAGGCAAAAACTTTTTGCCAATTATGCCGAAGCAAGACAGCAATTACAACCGGGCGAAC
>JAGQWW010000503.1 GCA_020436955.1 Saprospiraceae bacterium
ATTGGTAGATATTTCACCTGCAGCCTTGGAAAAAGCCGTAGCGACCATCACCAAAAATCTGGATAGAATGGTTGCTAAGGAAAAGATTGATGAAGCTAAAAAGCAGGAGACTTTAGCCAACATTTCTACCAACAGTGATTTGGCCGCGGGAGTAGCGAATGCTGAACTTGTGGTAGAAGCAGCTACTGAAAATGTGGACCTCAAATTGAAGATATTCAGAGATTTGGATGCAAAAGCGCCCGAAGGAGCCATACTCGCAACCAATACTTCCTCTATTTCCATTACCAAGATTGCAGCAGTAACTAACCGACCTGAAAAGGTTATCGGAATGCATTTTATGAATCCCGTTCCAGTAATGAAATTGGTCGAGGTAATCCGAGGATATGCTACTTCCGATGAGGTGACCAATCAAATAATGGAAATTTCAAAAGGACTTTCTAAGGTTCCCGTTGAAGTGAATGACTATCCTGGTTTTGTTGCGAATCGTATTTTGATGCCGATGATTAATGAGGCAATCATTACTTTATTTGAAGGAGTGGCTGGTGTTGAAGAGATTGACACGGTTATGAAACTTGGTATGGCACACCCAATGGGACCACTCCAATTAGCTGATTTTATTGGATTGGATGTTTGTTTGTCTATTTTGCATGTATTGCACGATGGTTTTGGAAATCCAAAATATGCTCCTTGTCCACTGTTGGTCAATATGGTGACTGCTGGGAAACTAGGGGTGAAATCAGGAGAAGGATTTTACCAGCATACTGCTGGCTCCAAAGAATTGGTAGTTGCACCTAATTTTAAAAAATAAGAACAATGGCTTCCGAACAAAATCTTACGCTTAAGAGCTTTGATGGACTTGATCTGGTAGGTAAATCATGGCCGGTTCAATCTCCCAAAGCAGCCGTTTTGATTTTACACGGCATGGGAGAGCATGTGTTGCGATTTGACCATGTGGCTGCATTTTTTAACATGAACCAAATTGCTGCTATAGGTTTTGATCATCGCGGACACGGTCAAAGTGGAGGTAAGAGAGGGCATATGCCCGCATTGGAAGCAATTTTTAAAGATA
Organism: Saprospiraceae bacterium; assembly: GCA_020436955.1. GTDB lineage: Bacteria > Bacteroidota > Bacteroidia > Chitinophagales > Saprospiraceae > JAGQWW01. The sequence continues at coordinate 1,070 of JAGQWW010000503.1, forward strand.
TCGACATGGGACTGGCGGAAGCTGCAAAGCAATTTCCGGGCAGTCCCATTTTTATCTATGGGCATAGTCTGGGTGGTAATCTGGCCCTTTCCTATACTTTAAACAGAAAACCTGCTATCCGGGGAACTATAGCTTCGGCACCATGGATCCAATTAGCTTTCAGCCCACCTGCATTGAAAGTAAAAATTGGCATTTTTCTGGCAAAACTTTTTCCAGGTGTCCTTCAAAACAATGAGTTGGATGTCAACTTCCTATCCAGAGATACTGAAGTTGTAGAGAAATATGTCGCAGACCCATTGGTCCACGATAGAATCAGCCTATCTATGGCCACCGGTATGTTGCAACAAGGTGACTATTTGCATAACTGGAAAGGAAAATTTCCGGTCCCTTTGTTACTCTTGCATGGGACTGCTGACCAAATTACCTCAGCCAATGCTACGGAAGCTTTTTACCAAAGGAATCGCCAGGAAAATGATATGCAATTGAAATTATACCGTGATTTTTATCATGAAATCCACAACGAACCGCAACGGAGCACTGAGTTTCATGATATCCTGAATTGGATCGAAGCACATATTTAAAGGACCCTGGCATCATTGATGGCTTGCCAAACTGCTTCTTTTTGGTCAGCTAATTTATCCGTATCCCAGGTGAATTTCTCCGCAAAAAAAGATAGGATAAAATCGATGTAGGGGAGTGTTTGCTCCAAATTAAAATACAACCTTCCTGTACGACGATTGATAAAGTCAAGTGGAAGTAAGGTCAGTTCATTATCTATGGTAAATTCCATTTCAGCCTTCAAAAGGTCTTCATAAGTTGGAACAGCAGATGCTATTTTTTCCAGCAAAACGTAAGTTTCTTTACCATAATTCGAAACCAGATAATCTGCCAATTGGGAACTCTTTCCAAAATGCCCTGAAAGTTTTTCGCTTATTATTCGCTTGGTTTCACTTACATCCGCCATATCTTTGAATGGATGGCTTCCCAAGGCAATTTTATCAGAAAAACAGTCCTTTAGCTCCTTGGAAAGCAGCCCTTCTTCCTCCAATTTTTCGATAACGACATCTACCGTCCTTTCAGCCATTTTGCGATATCCGGTCAACTTACCCCCGGCGATGGAAATAAGGCCATTTGCTGAAAAGAAAAATTCATCCTTCCTTGACATTTCTGATGCAGACTTGTCTTCTTCAAAAATTAATGGCCGCAATCCGGCCCAGGAAGAAGAAAGATCCTTAGGAGTTAAATGGACCTCAGGAAACA
>JAGQWW010000504.1 GCA_020436955.1 Saprospiraceae bacterium
CGTACATTGACGATTTCTATCGTTGGATCCGCTTCCAATTTTTTACGGAGTTTGGAGATAAAAACATCCAACGTTCTGCCTACATAATCGCCCTCATCTTTCCATACTTTCTCCAGTATCTGTTCCCTGGTCAGGGTTTGATTTACATGCGCAAACATAACGTCCAACAATTCAGCTTCCTTGCTGGTCATTTCAATCGTCTCACCTTCATGAAAAAGCACCATCTTGTTGCTATTGAAAATGAAATTACCGATTGCTATTCCATCGATAGCTTGAGGTTCATCCTTTTTCTTTTTAAAAAGAGTCCAACCGGCAAGCGGCAACAGTAAAATCAGCCATAACCAGGCCATGGTACCTTTCCCTTTTCCCTGCTGCCCCGGATCTATATCAGGATTTATTTCTTCTTTGGAGTGGTTGGCAACCGGAGGATGAGAACCATTCAGGGTTACATAGATATAATAACAATCAAGCGGAAGTTTCCTTCCTCGGCAGGTTAATAGGTTTTGACCGGGTTCAAAACTTCTGTTATAAGAGTGTACAATTTCTCCTGTATTGCAATTTTCTACCTCAACAAGATATTCGTTGGCTAATGCCGCCTGCTTTACTACTGAATCAGCTATAGAGATGAGGTCATCCGGAAAAAAGGAATATGGATTTTCAAAAGATAATTTAAAAGCATTGCCTACCCTTTCGACCGGTCTTACCAAAGAGGTACTGTCACCGGCTGCCCAAAGCAATCGATGGCCAATGAGTCGGATGGCCACCTCCGTTTTCTTCTGTTCTACAGGTTTATTGGTGTATGCAGCGGCAAAAGGCACGCAAAATGCCATTGCCAAAACCAGCAGTATAAACTTCCTTTTGATCATACTACAAAGCTATTCCAATTGTGGGCCATTTAAAAGGTTTTTCAGTCAATTTACACTAATTTACGTTGGTTAACGCCCCGCAGGTTCACTTGCCAATACATTTGAAGAAAAAAGAAAATGACTATGCAAAAATCAAAATTCAATTTTTACCATGTATTGGTCTTTATAATGTTAGCAGGTATTCTTACCGCTAGCATTACAACAGGAACCACCATTGCACAAACACCTTCAAAGCCAACCTGTAAGCCGCCGGTAAATGAAAAAGCTCCTTTTTCTGTAATGGATCTTATTCATTCCAATGCGGGAACAGCCACTAAAGTCAATCAAAAAATTTCGCCGGCTTGTGACGGCAATCAGGTGCAAATAGCTGAATATGTAAGAAGGATATTTTGTGACAGCAAGGTCAATTATTGGCTGGGAACCAATGCATTGGGTGTAGCACGATATACAGCAGGCGAAGGCACCTACTTTTCCATAGATAAAGGTCTGGGAGGAACACAGGTTACGGGCATCATTGAGGATACCGAAGGCAAAATTTGGGTAGCCAACAGTGGCGGTGTTGCAGTGATTAAAGGGGACAGAGTTACCAATTATAGCAAAGCAGCCGGATTGCAGAATCCACGCCTTTGGTGCATTATGCAGGACAGCAAAGGGACTATTTGGGTAGGAGGAGAAGATGGTGTCTACCGATTTGACGGGGTTCGTTTCCATCCTTTTTCTTTAGGATATTGCAAATCACCCGAAGAAACAGAATCTGCAAAACCACTGAGGGTAAGCTCATTGATGGAAGACTCACAGGGCAACATTTGGATAGGCACGGAAGGAAAAGGTGCCATAAAATATGATGGACAAAAATTTACTTACTTCAACATGGACCAGGGGCTGGTCGATAATCATATCGTTTGCATTTTGGAAGATCAAAAAGGAAACATGTGGTTTAGCTCTCGCTTTCATGGTCTGGGATATTACGATGGAAAAACCTTTACCAACTTCTCTACCGCAACCGGATTGGGCAATGATGAATGTTGGAACATGTTGGAAGACAAGGAAGGCAATATCTGGTTCAGTTCAGAAGGTTTTGGTGTCTACAAATACAACGGCAAAACTTTTGAAAACTTCAGCGTAAAGGAAGGTCTGGAAGTCAAAGCCGTCCAAACCATCTACCAAGACCACAATGATAAAATCTGGGTCGGCGGAGGCGGAGGACTTTTCAGATTAGAAGGAGATAAGTTTATCAATATTACAAGAAAAGGACCATGGGATAATTGCTAACTACTGGGATTGGGATTGGGATTTTTTAGGATTGGATTGAGGTGGAGTTCAAGGATTATGGATTGGGGATTGGAGGATTTTTATTGGTGTATTTTAAGTCCTGGTTTTTAGATGAAATATGTAAAATGTAAAAAGGTAGGTTTGGAAGTAATTCCGGACCTACTTTTTTTATGCTAAAAA
>JAGQWW010000505.1 GCA_020436955.1 Saprospiraceae bacterium
TGTATTTGGATTAAGCGAATGCTTTGGTAACCAACTCTTCCTGCTGTTGGTCATGTCTGGCTTTGAATCCGGTAGCCGGAGAGGCCGAGGCAGCTCTTGCAATCACTTTCATATTTACTTTACCCATAAAATGCATCGCCATATGCATCCAGGCTCCCATATTTTCCGGTTCTTCCTGGACCCAGTAGATTTCAGCATTTTTGTATTTCTTAAAGATGGCTTCTAACTGGTCGTCTGCAAATGGATACAATTGTTCCACCCTTACAATGGCAACATCATCCCGCTTGTCATCTCTTTGTTTTTGCAGCAGATCGTAGTATACTTTACCGCTACACAACAACAAACGCTTCACTTTAGCACCACTTTTCGGTCCTACCTTTGGATCGTCGATAATCTCCTGGAATCCATGTCCTTTGGTGAAATCTTTCACATCAGAAATACATTCAGGATGGCGAAGCAAAGATTTAGGAGACATCACCACCAATGGCTTTCTAAACGGCCTGGCCAACTGACGGCGAATTAAATGGAAGAAGTTAGCCGGAGTAGTCACATTTGCAACTGTTACATTGTTATTAGCAGTTCCCTGAAGGAACCTTTCCAATCTCGCACTAGAGTGCTCGGGTCCTTGTCCTTCATATCCATGAGGCAACAACATAACCAAGCCACTCATTCTCTGCCATTTGCTTTCAGCAGCAAAGATGTATTGGTCAACGATGGTTTGAGCACCATTGTAAAAATCTCCAAACTGTGCTTCCCAAATCACCAATGAATCAGGTGTACTGAGTGAATATCCATATTCGAATCCTAGTACAGCAAACTCAGACAACAAGGAATTATAAATTCTGAATTGACCCTGGTTTTCTTTCAAACCGGTCAATCTGTTGTATTCTTCAAAAGTCTTTTCGTCGTGGAAAATAGCATGACGGTGACTGAAGGTTCCTCTTTTTACATCCTGGCCACTCATTCGCACATCATTTCCTTCCATTAGAATGGAACCGTAGGCACACAATTCACCTAAAGCCCAATCCAATTTATCATCATCGACTAATTTCTTAGTCGATTTCAAAAGCCTGTTTACTTTACTTAAAGGTGTGAAACCATCAGGTAAAGAAATCAAATGTTGTAAAAGTCCACGAACTTCTTTCTCTTCAATACCGGTTTCAGGTGAAGACTGATAATCTGCAAATTCAGTTTTCTTTTTCAACTGTCTCCAGGCCTGTTCCGGCTCCTGATATTCATATGGAAGCGGGTTCTGTTTTACTTCGTCCAAACGATCCTGGAGGAAGTCCCAGAATTCTTTTTCCAGTTTTTCAGCCATATCCTTCTCTACATCTCCTCTTTCCAACAACCTTTTGGTATACAATTCTCTTGGATCTTCATGATTGTTGATGAAATTGTACATCTGAGGCTGGGTAAACTTTGGATCGTCTCCTTCATTGTGCCCGTGCTTACGATAACAAACCATGTCAATGAATACATCATTGTTAAACTTCTGGCGGTATTCCATAGCAAGTTCACAAGCAAAAATCACTGCTTCAGGATCATCACCATTCACGTGGAAAACCGGTGCTTGAACCAAACTTGCTACTCCTGTACTATATGTAGAAGAACGGGCATCGTCAAAATCGGTAGTAAAACCAATCTGGTTGTTGATAACAAAATGTAGCGTACCACCAGTATAATAACCTTTCAACTGACTGAACTGAACGGTTTCATACACCACGCCTTGTCCGGCCAATGCTGCATCACCATGAATCAGGATAGGCAAAATCTTATCAAAATCACTGTTGTAAAGAATATCTGCTTTTGCTCTGGAAAATCCTTCTACAACCGGATCAACTGATTCAAGGTGTGATGGATTAGGAACCAATTTCAAATGCATCATTTTCCCATTGGCTGCAGTGATCTGTGAAGAGAATCCAAGATGATATTTTACATCACCATCTCCAAAGCTCAGGTCAGGAACAGAATTACCTTCAAATTCATTGAAGATTTGCTGGTAAGTTTTACCCATCACATTGGCCAAAACATTCAATCTTCCTCTATGCGCCATCCCGATTACAACCTCTTCCACTCCAAGCTCTGCTGAGGTATTGATAATCGCATCCAAAGCAGGAATGGTTGTTTCACCACCTTCCAGGGAAAATCTTTTTTGACCTACATATTTGGTATGCAAAAAGCGCTCGAATCCTACTGCTCCATTCAATTTTGCTAAAATCCTGTGTTTTTTCTCTTTGGAAAGACCAAAATCAGATTCGAAAGACCTGTTTTCGATGCGATCTCTAAACAAGCGGCGCTTTTCACGATTGTCAATATA
>JAGQWW010000506.1 GCA_020436955.1 Saprospiraceae bacterium
TAGGTGTTTATAATTTTTATTTAGGTGATTATGGTTTGGCAAAAGATTATTTAAAAGCCTGTATTGAAATTAGGGAGCGACTTTATCCGGCCAATCACTATTTGCTCATCGGTCCATATGAAGTACTGGGGATCGCTTATGAGGCATCTGGTAATGTAACGAAGACATTGTCCTACCTTGAAAAAACCCGTCCTATGATAACATCCAATTATGGGAAAGGAAGTGTTCTCGAAGGGTACAACTATGAAAATACTGCTTTAGGGTTTAAGAGTTTAGGGCTAATGGATTCATCCATTTATTATATTAAAAATGCCCATGAAATATTGACCAAAAGCCTGCCTTCCAACAGCATGGAAATCTCGGTACATTATTTCAGCTATGCATTGGTATTATATGATGCCGGTTATAATAAAAAAGCAGGTGAATTGTTGTCCAGGTCCAATGCCATTATGGAAACGCTTGGTATGTCAGAGGCTGACGAATTTTCCGAAAATCTTGCGCTGTCAGGTATGTTGGCGATTGAAGGTGGAAATTTGGAGGCTTCTGCGGATTATTTTGAAAGAGCATTCAATATTATCCGATTACCAAATGGTGAGTATAAATTGATTCCTGCCACCCTTAATGTTTTATCCAAATACAACGATTATTTGTGGAGTAAATATAAAATTACTCAATCAGCTACTGATCGTTCCGATTATGAGAATTTTTCAAAGGAATATATATCCGTTTCCAACCAGTTTAGACGTCATTTCCTTGATTCCTATACCAAGAGTGTACTTGTAAAAAACAATGCAGCTGTTTATGAAAGGAGTATCAGGTACTTTGCAAATATGCACCAACAGGACCCTGTCCAAGGAAATCTCGAGGGGATTTTTTCCTTATCTGAGAATGCAAGAGCTGCAAAATTGAGAGACCTACTTGATATCAAAAAGGGCAGACTGGCAGGTTATCCGGAAGATCTGTGGCAAAAGGAGGCAGAACTTAAAAATACTATCGGAACTTTAGAAGAAACCATCCTGGAAAGAGGACAATCTGATTCCCTTTTGCAGCAATTGGTAAAGGAAAAAGCAGCGTTAAATCAATTCCTTCAAAAGGTCAAAACAGATTATCCAAGGTTATATAATTTGAGGTTTAATGCTGAGTTTGTCACCTTGGAGGAGGTGCAAAATCGACTTCAGGACCACTGCTTGGTCATTGAATACCTGCAGGATGATTCCTTTTATTATGCTTTGACCATTAATAAAGAGAATTCCAACTTAGTAAAACTTGGCGGGATAGAAAGTATTGATGCCAAAGTAAAAAATTGGAATTCCGTGGTGCGGAAACCAGGTGTGTTGACCGAATATAAAAATGTAGCCAATGACCTATACAGGACCATTATTCTACCCTTACATTTACAAGATTCCACATCTAAATTATTAATCGTTCCGGTTGGACCTTTGTTTTATGTAAACTTTGAAACCCTTTGGAATGGCAACGATTATTTGATAATGGATTATGAAATTAATTACGCCATATCGCTGGATTTGTACTTCAAACCTACTGTCCGCCGGTCATCTCATAAGATTATTAGTATTGCACCCGGTTTTGAAGATAACATCAAGGAAAAATACAAGGCCTCTTTAGACTCTCTCAGTCAGGCAGAAGAAGATTATTTAAAGACTGTAAGACAACCATGGTCGGTAAAGTTGGCTCAAGAACTTTCCGGCAAAGCTGCCCTGACCGGATTGGATGCCAATGAGGCAAAAGTTAAGCGGGTAATGAAAAATGGAGAAGTGCTCTTTTTTGGCACCCATGCTATTTCAAATGAAGATGACCCTATACGTTCCAGATTGTTACTGGCAAAAAAGCCAAATGATAAAGAAGAAGATGGACTTTTACACGCATACGAGATTTTCCGCATTCCTTTGACTGCAAATTTAGCCGTATTAACTGCTTGCGAAAGTGGCTTGGGAGAGATTCAAAAAGGGGAGGGAATGATTTCACTTGCGTATAGCTTGCATTTTGCCGGTTGCCCAAGTACCGTAATGTCCTTGTGGAGTGTAGATGAAAAAACGAGTACAGCAATCACAGGAGACTTTTTTGAAAAGTTAAGCAAAGGGAAAACAAAAGGCGAAGCCTTACGAGAAGCAAAATTGAATTATTTGGAGGCTTCCCAAGGAGATCTAACACATCCATTTTATTGGGGAGGGCTCGTTTTTATGGGCCAGGATGGACGTATATCGACAGAATCTCTTATACCTTTTAAATATTTGTTTTTGGGTATCATAGCTCTTATGACCATCACTTGGGCGGTTTTGAGGAAAAGGGT
>JAGQWW010000507.1 GCA_020436955.1 Saprospiraceae bacterium
ATGATGAAAATTGCGTCCGTCATATCTGAAAAGGCCGTTTAAACCTCCAACCCATAGATATCCTTTAGGATCTTGGTGCAATACACTGAGATTACTGCTTTTGAGCCCTTCGTTCTCGCCAAAATGGTCGAACTTAATGTGATGTGCAATGGGTTGCGCCGGAAGATAAGTAGCGAATAGCAACAACAAAAAACCAATCAAGCCTTTGCTTGCGGGTACAAATGCGCGATACCATTTCAGACGAAACTGGTTCAATGTGAAGATTGGGTTTACAGAAGTTACTTTTTGTAAAGATAAAGAAAGGAGTGGTAAAAAATACGACCAAATGATTTGGACATTCTTGCGGGAAAATAAAAAGGCTGCGCATGGCAGCCTTTTTATTTTATTCTAAAGATTAGATAGCGGTTATATCGAATCCAGCATCTTCTACAGCTTCAATTATCACCTCAGCGGTCAATCCTTCACCTTCTACGGTTAAGATTTTTTCAGGATTATCGGTATCGACGTTCCAGGAACTAATGCCTTCTACATCGTTGATAAAGCCGGTGACGGAACGAATGCAATTATTGCAATTAATATTGGTTTTGAACTGAAGTTTTTCCATTGGTTGTTTTTTTACAATAACAAACCCGATGCATTCGGGTTGAATGCAAAAATGGAAATAATTCCAGAGCATTTTCTACACAGCCAGCCTTAATTTATTGGAACCATTAAATCGATATTCCACCCGGTGCTGTTGGAAGCCCATTTTTTGAAAAACTCCCAAAACCGGATCATTGGCATCGAGATGCATGGCAAGGTCACCATTACTCAGGTTAATAAGCTTGTCGAAAAAATCCGAAACAAATTCTTCTGTCTGGAACTTCTCTGAGATGGCGTAATAAGCAAGTGTGTGTTTGGCCTGGTGTCCATTTGCACCTGCCTTGTGAATGATGGCAACAGCCACCGGTTCTTCGGCCTGGGTCACTACCAGGATTAAACCGCCAAATGAGGGGCAATCTTTGATAGCGTACTCTACAGCCATTTGAATTTTTGCTTTGGAGACACCAATATGCTGCTCCAAAAATTTTATTACACCCAGTTTCTCAAATGGAGAAATCCCCGTAAATGCGTCAAATACGGTGTAATTACCCATAGTATGTACTGCTTTCTGTACTAATAAATATCCCCGTTTCGCAAGAGGGGAGACGAATATAAAAAATGCTGAAAAATTTCAAAAGGAAAGAATGAAATTTTTCAGCATTCACATTATGCAATACATTAATCTGGCACTGTCAGATAATCAAGCAAATAGAAAATTTAAGGCTTCGATTCTGACGAAACCGGCGTATGATCGTTTTTCAATTTCTCATCCAGGAAGTTTGTCATCGCTGTATAAAGATGCAATCTCCTGCCCGGTCCGTAGATGCCATGATTCTGATTGGGATAATAATAGGTATCGAATTGTTTGTTGGCTTCAATCAGTGCGTTCGACATCTCTGCAGATTGCTGGAAATGCACATTGTCATCGCCCATACCGTGTACCAGGAAATAATTGCCCTTTAAACGATCGGCAAAATTAACCGGTGAGTTTTCTGCATATCCTTCCGGATTGTCCTTGGTTGTACGCATGAATCGTTCAGTATAAATTGTATCATACCACTTCCAACTGGTTACCGGCGCTACAGCGATAGCTGCTTTGAACACATCGTTTCCTTTCAACAAGCACAAGGAAGACATATATCCACCATAGGACCAACCAAAGATGCCAATGCGGTCCTTATCTGCATAAGGCAGGCCACCCAGGTATTTTGCAGCTTCAATTTGATCGATGGTCTCCAAATGGCCCAATTGTAGGTAAGTACATTTTTTGAATTCCTCTCCTCTACCTCCTGTACCTCGATTGTCTACACATGCTACGATGTATCCTTTCTGAGCCAGCATCTGAAACCACCAGTAGTTGGAACCTTTCCAACTATTGGTTACCTGCTGGGAGCCAGGGCCACCATACAGATACATGAATACCGGGTATTCCTTATTCGCGTCAAAATCCGGTGGTTTAATCATCCATCCGTTCAATTGAATATCGTCTTTGGTCGTGAAGTCAAAAAATTCTACATCTGACACTGCATAATCATTTTGCAAAATACTGATGTGTCTGTTGTCTTCAATCGTACGTAACAATTTGCCATTACGATCATGTACGGTATAAACCGGCGCACTATTGATGGTACTATAGGTATTGACGAAGTAATCGTAGGTGTTGGAAAATCTAACCGAGTTCCAGCCCTTATTTTTTGTAAGCTTCTTAATTTCTCCTCCTTTCAAG
>JAGQWW010000508.1 GCA_020436955.1 Saprospiraceae bacterium
CGTTGTCCGGTCATGAATTGGAATACACGACGCTCGGAAATGGAGCCAAATTCAGACAAGGCAATTCCAAGGTAATCGAGGGCCAGGGCCACAGGTTGCGCATGGAAATTACCACCACTCAAAATGCCATCGCTATCAGGAAAAATAGTTGGATTGTCGGTAACTGAATTTAGTTCAGTAGTGATCACCTTTTCTACATGTTGTATTGCATCCAGTGAAGCCCCATGTACTTGTGGTATACATCGGAATGCGTATGGGTCCTGCACATGGTTCTTTTCACTCTGAGCAATTTTGCTTAGGTCCCTCAATTGGCGAATAGATTTGGCAGTTTCCAACTGGCCAAAATGAGGTCGAATGGTATGCAATCTTTTATCAAAAGGTGAAGTATGGCAATTAAAAGCATCAAGCGACAAAGCCGCCGTATGATTAGCTGCTTTTACGATACGTTTACTTTGGATAAGACACCAAACAGAATATCCGGTAGAAAATTGGGTGCCATTCAATAGGGCCAACCCTTCTTTAGCAGCCAGATTGGTAGGTTTAAGACCAGCATCTTTCAAGGCTTCAGCTGCCGGCATGCGTTGACCTTTATAATTTACCTCGCCCAGGCCCAACAACGGAAGGCTCATATGTGCCAGGGGAGCAAGATCACCTGAAGCTCCTAGCGAGCCTAATTGGAAAATAACTGGAAGAATATCCCGGTTGTAAAATTCTTTCAACAATTCCACCGTTTCCAATCTCACACCGGAATAACCTAGCGAAAGGCTATGTATTTTTAACAGCAACATGATGCGAACCACTTCCTGCGGCACCTCATCGCCCGAACCGGCTGCATGAGATTTGACCAGATTTTCCTGTAATTGATGTAAGGTCTCATCCTTGATACGAATATCACACAAGGACCCAAATCCTGTATTGATGCCATAAAAAGGCACTTTTTCAGTGGCCAATTTATTTTCAAGGAAGGCTCTACATTTGGTAATGGCATGAATACTCTCATCAGAAAGTGCCAGCGGAGATTTATTCTCAATGATTTCCGCAATTTGGTCAATACCAAGCGGAGACGGATGGATATAATGGTTGGGTTGCATGCGGCAAGCAGGTTAAGGCTAATTAAATCGGCCGCAAAGGTAAATTTTTAAGGTGGAATATTTAACCCAATGGTTTGAGGTTTGTGTTTCACGAATGGTGAGAAGTTTGGGACAGGGATTGCAATGATTATGGAAAGTGAGAGGTAAAAACCCTAGTTTTACACTTCTTTAAAAGAACTAACCTGCAAAGGGAAGTCATCCAGAAATTAATATCCGGAATGAAAAATATATTGTTCTTCCTTTTTTTATCGACGCTTCTGGTTAATTGCGAGTCCAACAGTCCTGAAGAAATCAACCAGTTTTATCACAAGAACTTTGGCATAATCATACAGCAAGAAGATAGAATATTGCATTATCCTTTGCACGATTCCCTCGCTATTTGGTACAGATCGCCGGAAGGGTTTAATTGCAGAGAATACACGTTTGATAATTGCCGGATGGCCTGGTCCAATACAGATCCGATTTATGTGCAACCAAAACGAGAAAAGGAGTTTATGGTGTTGAGTAGTGAACATACCTGCTTCCCGCATCCGGCATATGGTTCCAAAATCATACTTTTCCCCATCGAGGAATATGCACAGGAAGATCCAACCTTCGATCATATCGAAGTCAGGATTGAAGGGCAAGATTCAACAGCAATAATTTTCACAGCAAAAGATATAGAAGGTGTACCAAACACTTCTGAGCTAACTGTAGCATCCCAACTTTGGTTGCTTTTTTTCAGTTCCATCGATTTTGAAGATCCCAAATTGTCGGACACACCTATCATGGAATTGGTATTGGTAAAAAAAGATGGGACAAGGATTACAAAAAGAAATAATACCTATCCTTACCCGGGTTGTGTAGCACCGCTTTTAGAGTTTTTTAGAGAAGGTAATTAGGGTGGAAATACCCTGGTTGTGTAACCCTTGGTTTAAACCAAGGGTTACACACTCAGGGTACCACGAATTCCTAACATCCCGATTTTGCTTTCCCCATCTTTTAAAGTTTCCTTTAAATCTCCCTACCTTAGCGCGGCTATGGAAATCCCATAAAATTTAGATTGGTATGAGTGAAACTATGAGTGATTATTTGGATCAGTTGAATGATGTGCAACGGAAGGCAGTTGTAACTACCGATGGACCGGTATTGGTGGTAGCCGGACCCGGTTCAGGTAAGACGCGGGTGTTGACATTTCGAATAGCGTACCTGATTCAAAACAACGTGGCCCCCTG
>JAGQWW010000050.1 GCA_020436955.1 Saprospiraceae bacterium
ACCAGCACCAAAGAAAAAATCAAGGTCCTCTATAAATACATGCAGGATCAATGCCGATACGTAAGCGTGCAAATTGGTATAGGTGGATGGCAAACTTTCCCAGCCAGTTATGTCGAGGAAAATAAATACGGAGACTGCAAAGCCTTATCCAATTACATGAAGGCGTTATTGAAAGTCGCAGGTATAGAATCCTTCATGGTTATCATTTCAGCTGGGGACGATCCTGAATTTGTGGATGAAAATTTTGTACAGCCTTCCTTTAATCATGCCATATTATATGTCCCGGAAGAAGACATGTTTATTGAATGTACCAGCAAAAACAACCCGGCGGGATACCTGGGTGATTTTACGGATGATCGGCTGGCTTTGATTTGCGGTAAGGACGGTGGATATCTCAAAAGAACCCCTACGTATAATTACACCTACAATACTTCTTTTAACACTACTGATATTTTTTTCGACCATAATGGCAATGCAACAGTAAACGAAAAGCAGGTAATACAGGGTATGGAGCACGATTTTTATCGCATGGCTCTTAATTATATCACTGAAACCGAGCTGAAGGATCGCATCGTGGAGGAATATTCCACTCCGCCTCGTTCCATGGACAAATTTGAAATGGTGGTAGCTCAGGACAATCCAACCGTTTCCATAAATGAATCTTTTACTTTCAATCGTCTTGCTTCCAAAGCAGGTAACAGGCTTTTTATTCCGCTCGCACCTTTAAAAAATGATTATGAGGCACCGGAAGCCTCAGACAACAGGAAACATCCATATCAAATCCCTTACGGATTTACGCATATTGACACAGTGATATATCATTTTCCTGAAAAATATGAAATTGAGAATCTTTCCCTTGAAAATACGACGATAGATGAGCCTTTTGGTTCTTTTTCGATCCAGATTTTGAAAGGTGAAAACGAACTGACGATTGTGAGAAAACTGGTGCGAAAGAAAGTGACCATATTGGCCCGTTCTTATAACAGATACCTAGAGTTCTATAAATCCATTAAAAAATTAGATAACAACAAATTGATACTGGTCAACCCGGGCCCATGATTTATAGCTATATTTGTACATCACCAGATACCTTATGAGGCCAAACCACATCTACGAAACACTCCTTGCTGCCCGAAAATCAGGTCAAAAGAAGTTTGCAGTGCTAATCGATCCCGATGAAATGCGCCTGGATAATTTTGACCAAATTCTCGTATTGGCAGCTTCAGGTCACGTAGATTATTTTTTTATCGGTGGCAGTCTCATCTTAAACAATGAGCTGGATCGATGCGTAAGGCATATCAAAGCGCATAGTAAGGTCCCCATTATTCTCTTTCCGGGAAACACCTACCAACTTAGCAAATCGGCTGATGGCATCCTTTTACTATCCCTTATTTCAGGAAGGAATCCTGAATTATTAATCGGAAAACAAGTAATAGCAGCGCCATACCTCAAACAAAGCAAATTGGAGATCCTTTCTACCGGTTACATGCTTATTGATGGCGGGAAACCTACGGCTGTATCATACATCAGCAATACCCAACCGATTCCTGCAGACAAACCTGACATAGCTGTATGTACGGCGATGGCCGGAGAGATGCTGGGCCTAAAAATGTTGTACATGGATGCTGGAAGCGGAGCGAGACAGCCTGTGAGCAACGCCATGATTGAGCAGGTCAGTAAAAACACTGATATCCCTTTGATAGTTGGAGGAGGTATTCGCACAACTGAGCAGGTTGCAGATAAGCTTGCTGCCGGAGCAGACATGATTGTAGTTGGAAATGCTATTGAAAAAGATCCTGATTTGTTGGTGCATTTTGCACGTACCATTCATAGTTTTAATCTTCATCGCAACGAAATGCTCAAATAAAAAGCCCGGCAGGTTTTCACCTCACCGGACTTTCATATTTGTTCTGAACTACTGTATTTCGATTATTTCTTCAATAAGTCTCTAATTTCAGTAAGCAACACTTCTTCCTTGCTAGGTGCAGGTGGCGCAGCAGGTGCAGCTTCTTCTTTTTTCTTAGCATTGTTGATAGCTCTTATCACAAGGAACATGACAAAAGCAACAATGATAAAATCGATTACTGCCGTAATAAAGTCACCATATAAAACAGCAACTTCAGGAGTAACTACATCTCCTGCTTCATTGGTGACTGCTGCTTTTAGGACATATTTCATTTCAGCGAAATTGACGCCTCCTGTCAGCAAACCTACCAATGGTGAAATAATTCCCTGCGTAAACGCAGTAGATACTTTTCCAAATGCGGCTCCCATCACGAAACCGACTGCGATGTCAATAAGGTTGCCCTTGAGTGCAAACTCTTTAAACTCTTTTAGCATGTTTGTCTTTTGTTTAGGTGAATAAACAATTTATCCTTACTGACGCTAATTTAACAATTGGTCACAAAGTTGAACCAACCATTTTTGATAAATTTTAATCTTTATAGTATCCTTGGACCCAAAATAAGGATTCATGTTGATTGACACCCATGCGCACTTGTATGCAAGTGAATTTGATGATGATAGAAAAGAAGTGTTGGAAAAAGCACTCGAAAAGGGCGTAAAAAAAATTTTACTCCCAAATATTGATAGCCATTCCATAGAAGGGATGATGCAAATGGAGGTGGATTTTCCCAATATTTGTTACCCAATGATGGGCCTTCACCCTTGTAGTGTGAAAGAAAACTACCGGGAGGAATTGTCACTCATGCGACGATGGATAGATAAAAGAGATTTCATTGCCATCGGCGAAATCGGAATTGACCTTTACTGGGACAAGACCTTTGTAAAGGAACAAGAAGAGGCTTTTCTGGAGCAAACCAGATGGGCATTGGAAAAAGGCTGGCCAATTGTCATCCATTCCAGAGAATCTATTGACATGATTCTGGACTTGCTTGAACCTTTGAAATCGCCTGCATTACGTGGTGTATTCCATTGTTTTTCAGGAAATTCGGAGCAGGCAAAACGTATTATGGATCTTGGATTTTATATGGGCCTCGGCGGAGTCCTTACTTTTAAAAATTCAGGCCTGGATAAGGTTGTCAGGGAGTTGCCTTTGTCCAGTTTAATTTTGGAAACAGATGCGCCTTATTTGGCACCTACCCCCTTCCGGGGAAAAAGAAATGAAAGTGCTTATGTAGCACTGGTGGCAGAAAAATTAGCAGAAGTAAAAGAAATTTCAATTGATGAAATTGAAAGAATAACGACTGAAAATGCTAAAAATTTATTCATTTGCTAGCGTTTGTGTAAAATAAACATAAAGGCTTTTTTAAATGAATAATTCCAAAATATAAATAAGCAGATATAGCAAATTAAAAAATTTTGAATTGTAACTTTAATTTACAATTTTTGCGACGACTCGTCAGTAAAAATGTTTTATTAGACGAACTTCAACTAACTTACATCTAAAATAAACAGGAGAGGTGCTCGAGTGGCTGAAGAGGCACGCCTGGAAAGCGTGTATACCTTAACCAGGTATCGAGGGTTCGAATCCCTCTCTCTCCGCGGAACAATAATCATTATATCATTTTTGATATTGTATATCTTTAAATAATTACTTTAAACAATCGTAAAAACCTACTTTGCTATGCGAAAGATGTTAGCTCTTCTGCTTGTGTTTAGCCTGACAGTGTTCTCTGCAGACGTAGTTCTTGCACAAGATGATGCTACCTCCACTGAACAGGTAGACAGCAGTTCTGATCAATCCGGTTTCCAAATGTTGAAAGAGAAATTCATCGAAGGGGGCTGGTTATTCATGAGTTTTGTATTGGTTTGTTTGATTCTTGGTTTGGCGTTCTGTATTGAGCGTATCATTACCTTGAACATCGCCAGTACAAATACTGACAAATTATTAGCTCGTATTGACGAAAGCCTAAAATCAGGTGACGTAAACGGTGCAATGGAAGTATGTAAGTCTACACAAGGACCTACTGCTAGTGTATTGTACGAAGGTTTGCGTAATGCTGAAGACGGACCAGCTGCCGTTGAAAAAGCTATCGTTTCTTACGGAAGTGTTCAAATGGGACTTTTGGAAAAAGGCCTTGTTTGGATTGCATTGTTCATCGCTATTGCTCCGATGCTTGGTTTCATGGGTACAGTAATCGGTATGATTGGTGCCTTCGACGAAATTGAGCGTGTGGGTGATATCTCTCCTTCTATCGTAGCAGGGGGTATCAAGGTAGCCTTGTTGACAACCGTATTCGGTTTGATTGTAGCCATTATTCTTCAAGTATTGTATAACTACATCGTTTCTAAAATCGATGGTATCGTAAACAAAATGGAAGATGCTTCTATCGCATTGGTAGACATCATGGCTGCAAACAACGTTTTCAAAAAATAAAGCACTTAAATCATGTATAAATTTCTAACCAAAAACGGACAGTTGTTGTCCTTCGTAGTTGGAGCTGCAATTTCTGTGCTGTTCATTTTGATTGCCTCTAGTGGCATTCCAGATGGTTTCGATCAGTTAGATAAGAAAGAGCAATTTGCCACTGGCTCCTTTGACTTTGGCTTATACGCTTCTATCTTTTTGACCATCATTGCATTCGGTCTGATGATTGCTTTCGGTGTATTCCAAATGGCTACCAATCCAAAAGGTGCTATTAAGGGTATAGCCGGAATCGTAGCCATTGCCGTTATTTTCCTAATTGCCTACAACATGGGCGATGGTACAGTAACTGAAAAATGGGCTTCAGATTTTGATGTAACAGAAAATGTCAGTCGTTACGTTAGTGGCGCAATGACAACTACTTTAATTCTGGGAATCATTGCGGTTGCAGCATTGGTAATCTCAGAAGTAAGAAACTTCTTCAAATAAAGACTCATGGCTAAAAATAGTAGTCGCAGCAGAATGGCCAATGAAATTAATGCCAGCTCTATGGCTGACATTGCCTTCCTGCTCTTAATATTCTTTTTGGTAACAACCACTATCGACGTAGATAAAGGAATCCTGGTGAAGCTTCCACCTTGGTCGGATGAAAAACCGGATATCCAGAAATTGGCTACCAGAAACGTATTCTCTGTATTGGTCAATGCCAACAACCAGCTATTGGTAAGAGGCGAACCAGCTACCCTGGACGATCTTCGCGAACGTGCCAAGGAATTCATTATTAATCCTTCCAAACGTGAGGATTTGGCTGAAAGACCAACCAAAGCGATTATTTCATTGAAAAATGACCGTGGTACGAATTACGAAACCTACCTGGAAGTTTACAATGAATTGATGGGTGCCTATAATGAATTATGGGACGAAGAAGCCCGCAAGACGCATGGTGTTCCTTATAGCGAGGATTTGCCATTTGCCTGGAGGAAAGATATCAAGGGAAAAATCCCAATGGTACTTTCTGAAGCGGAGTCTACTTCCTTTGGAGAGGAGAATTAATTTCAATAGTTCAAAATCTGATAAACAAAATAGATATGTCAAAATTTTCTAAAAAAAGAGGGAAGGCAACTCCGGCAATTTCAACGGCTTCCCTTCCGGACATTATCTTCATGTTGCTTTTCTTTTTCATGGTCGTTACGGTTATGCGTGAGTCTGAATTGATGGTGAGAGTAATAGTTCCACAAGCAACAGAGCTAACAAAGTTAGAGCAGAAATCGCTCGTAAATTATATTTATATCGGTCGTCCTACAGATAAGTACCAGAAAGTATACGGTACCTCCCCTCGTATCCAGTTGGGAGATAAATTTGCCAACATCGCCGATATTCCGATCTTCCTTGAGCAGCACAAAACTACAGTGCCTGAAGCTATGCACGGTCGTATTATGACTTCCTTGCGTGTTGACGGTGCAGTAACCATGGGTATTGTGCAGGACGTTAAAACCAAACTCAGAAAATCGGGTCAGCTGAAGGTAAATTATTCTGCAAGACCGAGAGCAAGCAGATAAATATAAACTTCACCATACACAAAATCCCCGGCAGGTTATTCCTACCGGGGATTTTTTTTGTGCTGGTTTCTGGTTTCTGGTTTCTGGTTTCTGGTTTCTGGTTTCTGGTTTCTGGTTTCTGGTTTCTGGTTTCTGGTTTCTAAGGCAATTGCCCAGATAAAGAAGGGTTCAATAAAACATGGGAAAAATCAAAATTTAAACTTCATCGTCCCCCTTGAGGGGGAGAAAGGGGGTGACCACCAGGAGGATTTTTAAGTATTAAATCAAAAATCAAGATTCAAAAACCTAAAATCGTAATTCCCATTCACCTACTACTCCAGCATCCAGAAACCAGCAACTAGCAACCATCCCTACCTCAATCGGTCCATACTTCTTACAATACTGTCGTCTTTTTTGATGTATCTGATCGCCAAAAACAATAAGACCATAGAAAGGATTGGCATATAAGCTCCAACACCATCCTGCGGCTCTGCATTTCCCTGGTTGACCGCATCATTTAGATATAAAAATGCCACGACTACCATTCCTAAAAGATTGGCGATGAAAGAAATTCTTGCCAATCGCATTTGTAGGGTCCTGTTTTTAAATAGGAAAATGGCTCCAATACTTAGCAGACCGCCCAACACAAACAAGAGCAAAAGGATGATATTATCATTTAAATTGAAAACCGCATCATTTAATAATGGAGAAGATGCCACACTATCTTGAGTAGTAGCAAATGGCAAAGCAAAAAGGCTCAAAGAACCTGCACCTGCCAACAACAAGAATAAAGATTGTATGCGTTGAATCATTAGCTTATTTTTTTAGAAAATTGACCGCAAATATACGGGCAATTGCTTTTTCTGTTCAGCTTTAAAGGCTTTTTTAAACTTTAATATGCATATTGTCTTTTTTTAAAGTATTTGTCTGGTTTTGCTACGTTAAATTTGTTACTGGTAAAATTTTGGTACCTGATTTAGCTTTTTTTACTTGTTATGCTGTAAGGTGACGCTGCTTCAAAATAAGACCTATGTTTAATTTTTACTTCCCCAGAACCATTTTCCTGGTCGTATTTGGCCTGTTTTTCCTGCTTCCAAAAGCAAATGCTACGCACAACCGGGCAGGAGATATTACAGTAGAGCAGATAGGCAGCTGTGACGAATTGCGCATTCGGGCTACCATTACAACTTATACGAAGGCAAGTAGCACTATGGCAGACCGTGACTCACTCACCATTTGTTGGGGCGACGGCACTTGTGAGTCTGTACCCAGAGCCAATGGATTTGGCCAACTACTACCCAACGATACCAAAGTAAATTATTACATCGCAACGCATTCATTTGCAGGACGAGGAACCTATAAGATTTCCATGTCCGACCCTAATAGAATTGAAGGAATCATCAATATCAACAACGGTTCTTCTGTTCAAATTCCCTTTTATATAGAAACGGTTTACACTTTCCTCAATTCTCAATTCCAGGGATGCAACAGTACACCGGTTTTACTACAGCCTCCGATTGATGTAGGATGTGTAGGAAAAACCTTCCGACACAATCCAAATGCTTATGACCCGGACGGTGACAGTTTATCATATCAATTAGCCGTTCCCTTGCAAATGGATGGCTTGGAAGTTCCAAATTACCTTTTTCCTTTTCAGGTCAATCCCGGAGCCAATAACCTCCTGGACCTGAATGAAATTACCGGGGACCTTATTTGGAGCTCGCCCCAGGCTGAAGGAGATTATAACATTGCCATCTTAATTATCGAACATCGAAATGGGGTTCCCATTGATACCGTCATTCGAGATATGCAAATCCGGATAGAACGATGTGATAATTTACCACCTGAGGTACAATCTGAGTCAACCATCTGTGTCATTGCCGGAGAAACCATAGAATTTGATGCCGTTGCCACGGCACCTATCGCGGACACTGACCAAAAAGTGCTGATGCAAGCCTTTGGTGGTCCCTTGGTGATTGATGACCCCGCAACTTTTACCGTGGCACAAGGATATCAGGACCAACCTTTGACCGGAACTTTCCGGTGGGAGACACAATGCCACCATATATCAGATACTTATTATTCTGTCATTTTTAGGGCGCAGGATAATTTCCCCGTGGTCACTTCACGAGGTGATACTTCGTATTTATCTACTTTGAAAACAACTAGAATAAAAATTGTAGGTCCTCCACCTGAAGATTTGCAGGCGGAAGCAGGACAGGGACAGGTAAAATTAACCTGGGAAAAGCCCTATTCCTGTGAAGATGCCAAGGACAACTATTTCTATGGTTTTTCTGTCTGGAGAAAAGAAGGCTCTAACGATTTTCCTATTGATACCTGTTCGCCGGGGCTAGACGGCAAAGGATATACTGAAATTAGATTCCGAACAACGGATATGGAAAATGGTAGGTATGTTTTCGTAGACGAAGATGTAGAAAGAGGACGGACCTACTGTTATAGGGTATTGGCCAGATTTGCCAAGACAACCACTTCCGGTCAACCTTACAACCTGGTAGAAAGTCTTCCTTCCAGGGAAGTGTGTGTTCAACTGAATAGAGATATACCGCTTATTACCAATGTCGATGTGATGGAGACTTCCACTACTGATGGTCGCATACAAGTAATTTGGTCCAAACCTAAACCAGATGACCTGGACACGCTTCAAAATCCGGGACCT
This sequence comes from Saprospiraceae bacterium, assembly GCA_020436955.1. Taxonomy (GTDB): domain Bacteria; phylum Bacteroidota; class Bacteroidia; order Chitinophagales; family Saprospiraceae; genus JAGQWW01. The sequence continues at coordinate 8,543 of JAGQWW010000050.1, forward strand.
TATACCTATGTTGTGCAGCGCGCTACAGGGATGACCAATACAGGTTTTCAGGACCAACCTGATGGAGTTTTTACAAGTGCCACTTTTGCCAATGCAAATGACACTATCTACATCGACTCAACCGGTCTCAATACGGCAGATAATCCTTATACCTATAAGATTGCCTTTTTTGTAAACGGAGAAGCGGAACCCTTAGGCGACACAGAAGACGCTTCTAGTGTTTACTTAAGTGTAGCTTCAACTGACAATAGAAATAACCTCAGCTGGGACTTCATGGTGCCCTGGGTAAATGAATCCTACACTGTGTTTAGAGATGACAATGCGGATGGTTTGTTTGATTCCATAGCCCTTGTCACTGAACCGATGTATGCCGATCTGGGCTTATTGAACGGGAAGAGTTATTGTTACTTCATAAGAGCAGAAGGCTCTTACGGCATTGACGATATTTCTGAAAGTTTGATCAATCGATCTCAAATTGCTTGTGGTATTCCATTGGATACAGTGCCGCCATGTCCACCCCCATTTGTAGTAGAGAATCTTTGCGATGAGGAGCCAGATCCAGAGTTAGCTGACATCATTGAAAACAGGCTGACCTGGAACAACCCTGAGCTGGTATGTGAAGATACCGACGATGTATTAGGTTATAATATTTACTATTCTTCCACACCGGATGGCACTTTTGATTTGATAGCTACCCTGGAAGACGAAAATGAGACGACTTTTTATCATCAAACACCATTTGGTGTAGCCGGATGTTATAGGGTAACCGCATTCGATTCTTTGGGTAATGAAAGTAGATTTGCAGAAACAATTTGCAAGGACAATTGCCCTTTATATGAGTTGCCAAATGCTTTCACACCAAATGGTGATGGCCAAAATGACTTTTTCACCCCATTCCCATACAGATTTGTTGAATCAGTAGAATTCCAGGTCTTCAATCGTTGGGGTGCCATGGTATTTGAAACCAATAATCCTGACCTCAACTGGAACGGAGACAATCTTTCTGGTGAACCACTCTCAAACGGGGTTTATTATTATACCTGCAAAGTCTTTGAAAGAAGACTCGAAGGCATACTCCCCTCCCCTGCTGTACTAAGCGGGTATATAGAATTGGTGAGGGAGAAATAGCAGAGGTATGAGGTATGAGATATGAGGTATGAGGTATGAGGTATGAGGTAAAATTAAATCATACTTCATACCTCATATTCCATACTTCATACTTTTTTTAAAATATAGCCAAAAGCCAATGGCCAATAGCTAAAAGCCTAATATTGCCATTCATCCAACAGCTTAATAAAGATTTTTGCGAGGTTGATGGCATCGTCGATTGCTCTGTGGTGGTCTCCGTCAAATTCAAAGCCTTCTGCTTCGACTGCTCGGTGAAGGCCTTTAGGGTTTCTTAGATTTCGGATGGTTTGGTATTGTCGTTTTACATTGATGTGGTTTTCTACCCAATCATATTCCCAATCGTGGAGTTTGCAATCGCTGATGAGCATTTTTTTATCGAAACTTCCCCATGAGCAGAGTAAAAAGTCCTCATCATCCTCTTCCATCCAATCCAGGAAGTCTTCTACTACCCTATCAAAACGTGCAGCGCGGTTTACCTGCACTTGCGTGATACCCGTCAGTTCGGTACAAAAGCTGGATAACATTGGATTTACGATTGGCCTTACAAATGCATTGAACTGGCCAAGCACTTCACCGTACCCATTTACTTTGACTGCACCGATTTCTATTATTTCCTGGATCAAAGAAGGAGGTCTACCCTTCCAACAAGTCGCCTCCAGATCATAAACGATAAAATTCATGGGGCTAAAAATATTTAATCTTCATCGGAAGAATCCATCACATCGGCTAGTTCAAGCTCAGAGGTCTTCCAATTGATAACTTCCTGTAAATCATAATTTTCCAATCTGTTGTGGTAGTAAAACAACAAATGGAACGATTCGCTCACAATATTTCCTTTTTTATCGTAGGTAAGTGGTTTACTGGTATGGTAGATACCCATTTTTGACATTCCATTTTCCAAAAGCGCTTCATTGTCAAAATAGATTTCTTCAGAAAGCTTGATTTTACCTTCTTTTTCCATCACAAACAAAGCCTTTTTAAGTTGGTCAATAACATCCAACAAAACATCTTTAGGGAACCTGTAATCATCAGGAGGCAGGCGCAAAATACCATAGAGATCAAGTCGGTGGTTCTGTCTTTCCAGCGTTTTGAAAGCAGCAAAAGCTACCAAATGGCTGGACAATACTATGTTTTCCGCATGGAACCTTTTTACCAGTTTTTCTGCCAATAGTCTGGTATATTCTGATTCTCGTTGGCGATTCTCCTTGATACCCTCTTCACCTTTAAAATAATCCTTCACCTCAATCACCTTTCCGTGGCTGTCATAACTCACACCATTTTCATCTACAAAATTACCAAGTACATCCATCGGTTTACCAAAGGAAACAGTGATTTCGCTAGACGCAGAAAAGAATTGCCAAAGGAACTTCAAATTCTTTCGAACACTATAAAATTCATCTTTGGTACGCATATATCTTTCCTTCCCGGTACGACGAAGATGTTGCTCGATAAGGTATTTTGCCTCTAAAACAAAGTGATAACTTAATACCAAGGGAACTACAAACACCTTTTGGTCCTTTTTATTTTCATAAATAGTCCTTTGTGCTTCCATTACGGTTGACAAGAGTCCCAGTTTTAACCGCTGTTCGATATTACCCTCTCTTGACCGCGTGCCTCCGGGGAAAAACAAGCTGTTTACTCCTCTTTGTATGGACAAACTACTCATCGCTTTCAGGCATTCCAGATAGACCGGGTTTTTCTTTCTGCGATCCACTCGATAAGCCCCAAGGCGATTCATAAAATATGCGGTGTAACCTGTATTGTACAAGTTTAAGCCCGCTCCATAAGAAAAGGAAGGCAACCCTGCAAAGGCATCCATAGCATATCCTATTAAAATGGAGTCAAGGTTGGAGAAGTGCGTAG
>JAGQWW010000509.1 GCA_020436955.1 Saprospiraceae bacterium
TTTCGCAATTCAGTCAGACCTTCCTTACCGAGCGTATACTTTCTTTGTTCTAATATTTCTGTCAGCTTTTTACTGGCAGGACCTGGAGGGACAAAGTTGAATATTACATGTTGACATTGGCGATATGCTTCCACCCATTCGGGAAACTCTTCTCCAATACCATGGGTTTTGATTTTTAAGGTGATGATTTTGGTAAAGTCTTCAGGTTCTTCATCGCCACTGATAGTAGCCCTTACTTTGTATTTAATACTTAAAATATCGCCAAATCCCGGAATCTCTTCCTTGGCTTTGAGATGATAGCGACCCAATGGAATAGTAGTAGTGAGTTGGTCAAAAACAAACCTAGGTTGGAGTACACTGGCCAGGTTGATTCTTTCCCGGTCTGCATCTTCCATCTCAAAACTAAGCTCAGAAAGTCCTTCCGGGTCTGCCGCAATCTCGTCTGAATTTTCCTTGTATCTGAAAAGGCTAAATTCTACCGGCATTTCTATATCGCCTTTGGCTGTAAAAGCAATTTCATCCTTTTCATTGGTTCCATTATTGATAAATAACCCAACAGTAGAAACAGAAACCTGGATGTGTCTTTCCAGTGGTTCTTCCTTTCCTTGATATGCTTCTACCACAAGCGTTTTATGAATGGCTGATTCTTTTTCAGTAGGCAATAGGATGGGGCCGGTAAGGGTTATTTCTGCTTCAGTAGTTGACACCTCCTTGATGGAGATTTTAGTGAGAGGATCATCAGGTTTGCCATAGCGTTGGTATTTGGCAGCAAAATGCCAGGGCGTTGCACCATCACAATTTTCTATATAGGCTTTTACCAGGCGTGTGTAGGATTTACCGGTAGCCGGGAAGCTGATTTGGTCGTTATTGACATCCAATATACAATCAGCAACAGGGATGGAGAATTCTTTTTCCGCCAGGGTTTTATCCGTCTCCGGATCATTGACCCAAAATCGAAGTCCGATAGTTTTTGGCGGTTTGGAACTAATATCATGCCCCGCCGGATTGGAGGCACCCACTGCTATTGTATACTTTTCACTTTTCAAAACAGGATCGTATAAATCTGCCCAGTCACTCTGCGGCTTGACCTGGATGCCTTCCGTTAGTGCCAGATTTCCCATTCCTTGACCATCCACCACTTTTGCTTCGCAAGTAATATAATCTTTGATGTCCGGTCTTACGGTGTGTTTATCAGCAGGTGAAGTGGTAATTACAATTTTCCAATCTCCCTTACTTTGAATTTGAACCGTTTCACGTACGGTTTTCCCTTCAGCACTTGCCTGCACCACGATATTAAAAGAAGGCTGGCTGGTGGCACCTTTTAAAATCAATTGTACTTTCAGCGGATTAGCACCTTTGGACGGTCGAATTGACAGGTTTTTCTCATTATTGAGTATCCCTATGGTCCCTTTTGCAAGGCTTTTACCTTTGGTAGTGATTTTCCAAATATGGGCCTCTAAAATCTGGGCCTTATTTTCCTCCAGTTGGAAAACGTTTTTATTCAATTGTAAAATGAATTCAGACGGGTCCTTTTCACCCTCTTTTTTTCTTTTTAAAAGTCTCCTGATAATAGCACCTACTAAACCTGCGGCCAGGGCACCGATAATAATGGTCCAAAGGTCATCTTCTTCAAAGGGAAGATCCTCCCAATCATCATTGGTATCGTATCCACCCGATGGAACTTGTTGCTGTCCACTGGATCCCGAACCGGAACTGCTTCCTGAAATCCAGCCACTTTGCAAGTAACCAATGTCCTCCTCTTCCAAAAGAGAGCCGGTATCCCCTTTGTACCGAATGACACCGGGCATAAATACACCTTCAAACCGAAAACTTCCATCAGATTGCTGTTTCAATACCATCGCCTGATTGATGACTGGTCTGGGCCCTCTGGTATAAGTAGAGTGCACGATGGCTATTACCTTATTGACCTGCTCGGGTGAGCCTCCCCAGGGAGTATGATATTTTTTCCAGGATAAAGCTTGACTATTACTCGGAATTCTGCCTTTTAATTCAGCATGTGCCGCTTCAATCTGAGCATTGGTTGGCATCGAATACATGGACCCAATAAGCGCAGTCCTTACAGCACTTTCAGGAACTTTATCCAAGATCCGTTGCGCTTGTAGTGAAATCGATAAAAAGACAAAAAAAACGGCAAAAGAAATCTTCCTGTAATTCATAATACCCAGATTTAGGAAATCCAATTATAATGTTGGATTCAAGGCTTATTTTCCTTCCTAAATTAAGGCAGCTTTCCAAGCATAAAAATGATTTTAGTTAAGGAAAGGGGTGGAGTTGGATCAATAT
>JAGQWW010000510.1 GCA_020436955.1 Saprospiraceae bacterium
GCTGTAGTATTTGCCGGCATCAATCTATCTCCGGACTATTTACAAGACCTTTTGGATGTATTGGTGGATAAAGATTTTTCCATCAATGTTATTTCTAAATCAGGTACAACCACTGAGCCGGCCATTACCTTCCGAATTCTAAAGGAATTGACGGAAAAAAGATACGGAAAGGTTGGGGCAAAGGATAGAATATTTGCAACCACAGACAAGGCAAAAGGTGCTTTGAAGAAATTAGCTGACCAGGAGGGTTATGAAACTTTTGTGGTACCTGACGATGTTGGAGGAAGATTTTCTGTTTTGACGCCGGTTGGCTTATTACCAATAGCAGTGGCAGGTGGTAATATTGATGAATTGATGTTGGGGGCAGCAGATGCAGCTACCTATGCTAAAGAGACGGCCGTTGCAGATAACTACATTTCACAATATGTTTCTACTCGTAACATTCTTTATAGAAAAGGAAAGGGAATAGAGATGTTGGTGAGTTATGAGCCTCGATGTCAATATATGGCAGAATGGTGGAAACAATTATTTGGAGAAAGTGAAGGGAAAGATGGTAAAGGGATCTTTCCGGCATCAGCCAACTTTACGGCAGATCTTCATTCTTTGGGCCAATTCCTCCAGGATGGTACACGGAATATGTTCGAAACCATACTTCATATCGAAAAACCCAACCGGGATCTGGTTTTACAAAAAGACGCGCAAAACCTGGATGGACTTAATTACCTGGAGGGAAAGAAGCTTTCTTTTGTCAATCATAAAGCTATGGAAGGCACTTTAGAGGCACACCTGGAAGGAGGGGTTCCTAATTTGAAAATTTCACTTAACAATGCATCTGCCTACTCACTTGGAAATTTGTTCTATTTCTTCGAGATGGCATGTGGGGTTAGTGGCAACCTTTTAGGCGTAAATCCATTTGACCAGCCAGGCGTAGAAGCTTACAAACGTAACATGTTCAGGCTTTTAGGTAAGCCAAAATAACCTTTCTGAAAACTTTAACTAAAATATTAGAATTCTAAAAAATCCCCAATTCTTTGTATTGCAGGGGATTTATGAATTACACAATTTTGTATGTGTATAATTTTTTGAAAAAGAACAGATTGTGCTATCCCCACCCTCTTTCTTTTGCATTGAATTAATGCGACCTTTATACTGCTTTATTTTAAATTTAATCACTTAAATAAACCGATTACCCATGAACAACCGGTTACTACTGGCAATCTTATTGCCGGCTTTTTTCGTATGTACCCACCTCAATGGCCAAACTCAACTTCCAATTAACTACCAGGCCGTTATACGAGATGCTAGCGGAAACTTAATCAAGAATCAACCAGTCACTTTGCAATTCAGTTTTTTTGATGTCGTTCAAGGCGCAACACCTGCCTATGTAGAACAACACACTGTGACAACTACTGAATTGGGTTATGTACACCTTGAACTTGGATCAGGTGATGCTCAATTAGGACTTTTCGAAGATGTTTCCTGGAAGGAAAAGGAAGTTACACTTGCAATTGAATTGAATACAGGTAATGGCTGGACCAGTCTAGGCACTAATCCATTCAATGCTGTTCCATTTGCTTATGCAGCAGACCAGGCTGCCAAAGCCACTAATGTCTTTTTGGATGAATTGAAAGACGTAAATGCTAAAAACCCTACGTTGGGTTACATCTTAAGATGGAACGGAGAATCCTGGTCGCCATCAAAAGATGCAGATGTCCAAACCTTGCAATTAGAAGGTAATATCCTTCGCATTTCAAATGGTAATGAAGTTACCCTGCCATCATCAGGAACAACTCTGGATGCCGGTCCTGGTATCGCCATTCAAAATAACAGTATTGTTAATACTGGAGACCATGACCCAACTGACGATGTTACCCACGACACAGAAGCTGGCGGTATGCTTTCGGGTACTTTTTCTGACCTAACTGTATTGAACAATGTAATAACCAGCGACCATATTCAGGACGGGTCTTTACAACTGTCTGATTTTGGTCAAATGGGCGCAGGCAACGGTCAAACCCTAAAATGGAGCCAATCCAATCAAAGCTGGGTTCCTGCAGATGATGAAGCAGGTAATAAACAAACCCTAAGCCTTTCAGGTACTACCTTGACCATTTCTGATGGAAACAGTGTAAACCTTCCCGGACAAACAAATTATGCACCGGGTCAGGGTATTAGCATTCAAGGTGTTAATATTATCAATACCGGGGACGTTGACGGAACGGATGATTTGTTAAAATCAACCACTTTTACAGGCGATGTAACCGGGACTTATAATAGTATAATCCTAATGAATGGTGCAGTAAC
>JAGQWW010000511.1 GCA_020436955.1 Saprospiraceae bacterium
GTGAGTCAAAATAATCTGACTCACTTTCATTTATTGAATATTCAATAATTCTGAATTCATGTACTCTTAACTCATGTACTCCTACTGCCCACATACACAACTTGGCTGCATACAGCTACCGGTTGATTCGTAATATGGGAAGGAATTGTTGCCGCCCGGCATTTCAAAGAAGAATTTGCTTCGTTTGTTATCATAATTTCCAATTTCATTCATGGAATCACAATCGTACAAACGGCCATTGACCATAGTATAACGGATGGACTCTGAATTTTTAATGTCGTCCAAAGGATTAGCATCCATGATGATTAAATCAGCAAGTTTTCCCTTTTTCAGGGAGCCAATTTGGTGGTCCATTCCCAGGTATTTTGCGCCGTTAAGGGTAGCACATTTCAATGCCTGATGGTTGGACATGCCCCCTTGGGCCAGCATCCAAAGTTCCCAATGAGCACCTAGCCCTTGCAACTGACCATGAGCACCCAGGTTGATGTTTACACCTGCGTTTTGCAACTTGGTGCAGCTTTGGCTGGTCAAAATATGGCCATTTTCATATTCTTCATTTGGAATCATGGTACGATGGCGAGCTCTGGAATCGACTACAGGTCTTGGAGTGAAATTCAATAATCGCTCTTTTTCCCAGACATTGGTATTTTGATACCAATAATATTCTCCATTTACACTGCCATAATTTACAATAAGTGTAGGCGTATTATGTGTCTTGGTGTGGCTCCACATTTGTACCACATCATTGAAAAGAGGTGCCACCGGAATGTTATGCTCTACACCGGTATGTCCATCTACCACTTGTGTCATATTGTGATAAAAGAAAGAACCTCCTTCCGGTACCACAATGATTCCCAATTCTCTGGCTGCCTCCATTACCTGTTGACGCTGGTTGCGTCGAGGCTGATTATAACTTTTTACCGAGAATGCTCCGTAAGCTTTGGTTCTTCTAATGGCTGATTTTGCATCTTCCAAACTGTTTACTACTGCTTTGAAATCACCATCAGCGCCGTAAAGAATGGTACCGGTTGAAAATAATCGAGGACCAATCATTTCGCCGGCCTTGATCATTTCTGACTGACTGAAAATCATTTCTGAATTACTCGAAGGGTCATGGGCAGTGGTTACGCCATAAGCCAGGTTGGCAAAATATTCCCATTGTTTTTGAGGGGAAAGGCCGTAGCGGAAATTACCCAGGTGGCCATGTACATCCACCATACCCGGCATAATGGTCTTGCCCTGGCAATCAATTACCTTGGTGTCAGCATCATATTTTACATTCTTTCCTATTGCTTTTATTACGTTTCCTTCGACCAAAATACTGGCATTTTCCAATACCTCGTCGCCTTCCATGGTGATAATTCTGGCGTTGGTAAAGACAACCTTTCCATCGGGTTTGTCGGCTTTTACCTTAACATTGATCAAAATGCCGGTGGTGTCCATGGGTGGAATACTATCCTGACTTCCTTCCAGGAATAAAAACCTGTTAGTCAGTTCATCGGAAAAGTATTCATTACCTAGTGTCCAGAAAAGTTTCTTGCTGTCATCACTCCAATGAAGGTTGATACCTGCATCCTTTGCTACCTGAGCTACGGGAACGGCAGTTGTACTGTGAGATAATCCAAAAGGCTTTCCTGTTTCAGGGAACGGTGCGATGTACACCTTGTATAATTCAGACCATGCAACCCATTTGTTATCAGGAGACAGAGAGAAACGTTGGGCATATTTGCCATCAAAATGCTTCTTTTCGTCAGTACCATCTACCTTGACACTGGAGAAGGATTTGGTTATGCTGCCAAAAATGAAACCACCGGTCTGGAAGTAAATTCGCTTTCCATCCTGACTGAAAACCGGATATTCACCATGGTCCAATATTTTTGTAGGCTCGGGACTGTCAACGCTGGCCAGGTATAATCCGGGTTCTTTGCAGTAAATGTATCCCTGATGATTGTTGCCACCGTCTTTTTCAAAGACCACCCATTGGCCATCCGGTGAAAAGGAAGGATTTCGATAGATACCTTTTTCGGCAGTGATATTTTTAACTGCCCCTGTTTCCAAATTCATCACTTTCACGACACCCATGTTTTCGTCGTTCCAGGTTACATAGGTAAGTTGTTTACCATCTTTTGAAAAGGCAGGTTCAAATTCTAAATCTGTTTCTTTTGTAAGCCTTTTTGCGTCTGTATTTGGTAGATCCACGGTCCATAGGTGACCAATGGCATTAAAAATGACCGTTTTCCCATTGGGTGCAGTAACCAGCCCTCTTAAGACATTTACATCCACATTTTCATCAAATGCATT
>JAGQWW010000512.1 GCA_020436955.1 Saprospiraceae bacterium
CTGTATGATGATCCAAATGCAGAAGAACCCGGATTTTTTATCGGTGACACACATGCCGAAGATGGCAATCCATGGTTTGATACCTTCTTCCGTCATTTTGTTTTCAATGGTGAATTCCTTTTTGGTAAAAAAGAAAATTTCAGGGTGCGCCTGGGTTACAATCACCTGAGACATAAAGAACTTACGCCAACTAATTTGCGCAGTTTGGCCGGCTTTACATTTGGACTTGGATTGAAGGTCAATCGATTCAGATTGGAATATGGTAGGGAAGTTTGGCACCTGGCCGGTGGAGTGCACCATATCGGCATCTCCTCCAATATCAATTCGTTTTTAAAAGGATAATATGAAAAAAGTACCTAAATCATATGAAGCTGCCATGCAGGAGTTGGAACAGTTGGTGGCTGACCTGCAATCAGACATGGTAAGCATTGATCATCTTGCCGAGCAATCTAAAAGAGCCGCTGAGTTGATTAAATGGTGCAGGGAAAAACTTCGAAATACGGAACAGGAGGTTGAAAAAATCTTTGAATAAGCCGCTAAACGCTCCGTGAGCACAGTTTCTTCATCTTTTTTTGAAAAAATATTAGTTTTTTCTTGAAAGAATATTTCAAATTAGCTCAGAAAGGTCTAAATTTGCGCTCCGTTTGAAAACGGATAGTTTTTGACAAGTAAAAAGTTGTAAAAAAAATATTCATGGCAAATCATAAGTCATCTAAGAAACGAATGAGACAGGACGCTAGAAAGCGTATTTCTAATCGTTACTACAAGAAATCTGCAAGAACAGCTATTCAGAAGTTGAGAGAAATGGAAGACAAGAAAGAAGCTGAAGGTTTCCTGGCAAAAGTGGTGAGCATGGTTGACAAGTTGGCTAAGAAGAATATCTGGCATGCCAACAAAGCTGCTAACCTTGTGAGCAGCCTTACCAAGCACGTAAACGAGCTGTAAGGAATAACCCCTTACCTTTCAATACACTGAAAAGGTGTGTCTGTCTCAGGCACACCTTTTTTGCGTTGTACTTCTCACCTTTTTATGGCTACCCATTGTTTTTAATTCCTGAAGGCGGTATCTTAGGTTTTCTTCCCTATATAGCTAAAAATCCTTTTGCGAACCAAACCAAATGTTTGTCCGTTCGTATGTACAAATTGCTTATCCCATGAATGGAGGATTTGAATAAAATCCCCTCCCGAAAATCTGCTCTACTAAGAATCTCGTATGTTGTTGTATAACAGCTGTTAATTGTATTGCTAATTTTTAGAAAATTCAAATAACTCCACAATGAAAGCAACTCTACTCCATTCGCTTTTTTTTACTTTCCTTTTTTCATTACTATCCTTCAATAGCCAGGCCCAATTGCGCTTTACAGCCAATCTTAGCGGGCAAAATGAAGTGTTCCCAGTCGCTACGCTTGCCTCCGGGCAGGTTACAGCATACCTCGCAGGCCAAAAGCTTGTCCTGGAAGGAAGCTTCGAAGGTCTGACCAGTGAAGTAGCAACCGATATTTTAGGAGGTGCTCACCTTCATATAGGCATGGCAGGTCAAAACGGTGCGGTGCTATTACCGATTGTACTTGATCTGGCAGCAGATGGTAGAGGTGCTACCATCGACCCTTTAAAAAATATCCATACCCTTACGGTAGCTCAAATGGATTTCATGATCAAAAGGCGCATTTATGTAAATGTGCATACAGAACGATACCGAGGTGGAGAGATCCGTGGACAATTCTTGCCTGCTTCAGAAGAATTTTTTCACGCCAACCTTTTTGGAAATAACGAAGTGCCTGCAGTAATGACAGCCGCTTCAGGTGCCATCGATATTGAATTGAACGATAATATCATTTTTTTAAGTGGCTCATTTAGCAATCTGGGAAGCCCGGTGAATACAAATATTCTGGGTGGTGCTCATATCCACATTGGACTTCCAAATGAAAACGGAGCAGTGGTTTTTGCTTTAAATGCCAATATCGCACCTGACGGGAAAAGTGGAGTTTTTGTTGGAGCAAAAAATGCATTTGAACTTACCCAGGCTCAATTAGATGACCTAAGGGCCAGAAGATGGTATGTCAATATCCACACCATGGATAATATTGGTGGAGAGCTGCGCGGACAGGTTGTAGGTCATGCTCGAGCCTTATTCAGAGCACACCTTTCAGGCATGAATGCTGTGCCTAATCAGGTACAGACCAATGGTCGAGGTGTATTGTTGGCTGAAGTGCAAGACGAATCAAATGTCCTATTGTTTGGTGGTTTTGATCAGCTGGAATCTGAAGTAGCAGTTAACATTCAGGGAGGTATGCA
>JAGQWW010000513.1 GCA_020436955.1 Saprospiraceae bacterium
CTCGAATTCCTGTAGTCCTGGAAGAGATTGTTTCCATTTTTAAAAATATGGATCTACCCGGTCAACTTTTTGTACAAATTATGCCCTTGCCACCTCCCCCGCCCATTGGTCCGGGTTGATCTTACCTTTCCATCATTTCCTTTCATATAAAGCCTTGAATTTGGTCCCCTACTAAAATAATCCTCTGGATGACCCCGTTATGATAAGCAACTGACACCTAACTACTTACCCATGTTTAGACTACTTTCCATTTTTACCCTTTTTCTTTGTTTAGTTTCCCCTATTTTTTCCCAGAATCAACAAGATTTCACCTTCTCTTTTCCTTCCAAAGCCTTTGAAAAGGAAAGGACCATTTATGTGCATGTGCCAGAGGTATATTATGAAAAGGTAAAAGAACCTATGGGCGTAATTTATGTCCTGGATGCCCAAGCACCTTCTTATTGGAACAATGCCAAAAGTGTTATTGATTATTTGGTTTGGAGTTATCAGATTATGCCGGTTATTGTGGTTGGTATCCATTCAGACTACCGGAGTACTGAATTCATGCAAAAATGGACCTCTTTTGCTGATAACGACCCGGATAACTCAGGTGAAGCTGCAATTTTACAACAACATTTGAAAGAGGAAGTATTTCCATTAGTGGCAGATTCCTTTCGGGTAAATGGGTTTCGCGCTATCGTAGGACATTCAAGAGGGGGGAATTTTCTTATGCATACCCTTTTTGGGACTGAAAAGGAGCTCTTCAATGCCTACATTGCCCTCAGCCCTGTAATGCATTACATGGAAAACCAAACCATGGAAGAAATAAAATCCAGCCTTTCAAAAAAAGAACCTTTCCATAAGTTCCTGTTTATCAGTCATGGAAATGTGGGTAGTGGTGAAAAATTCTACATGCAGCAATCTGTTTGGTTGGATTCATTACTCCAAAAAAATGCTCCTACTTCCCTTCCCTTTAAAAAAGAACAGATTGATGGTGCTACCCACTTTACATCCGTGGCCCCCGGCCTTGTCAAAGGCTTAATTGCAATGAATCAAAATTTCACGGTCGATGCAGAGACCATGCAGTCCATTATGGAAAATGAAAAAGAATCCATTGCTTCACAAATTGAAAAACTGGAAAAGGATCAAAGGGAAAAGTTGCACTTATTTTTCCCAATCAAAGCAGACCAATATCGCAGCTTTGCCAATGACATGATAGATGAAGAAAAGTACGACCGCGCCATTGAGTTGTATGAACTTTGCACTTCCCACGACCCACTCAACTTCCAGGCATATATGGGCAAAGCACATGCTTTAAAAGAAAAAGGGAACATTGAAGGTGCCAAACAAGCCTATGATACAGCATTGGAAGTAGTACAAAGTGGCAAAACCTGGCTCAGTGAAAAAGGCATTACCAATTGGTCAAGAGCCATTACCAACGAAAGAAGGATGCTGGACCGATAATTTCATGCCTTCACCCGAAGGAAAAAAGCTTCCTGAAAAGCATGGTCATAGCTACTAAAAAGTCGAATTTTTTCATCCGGAAAAAATCGGTTTAACTCATCCAACAGCCCTCCCAGTTTCCACGCATTTTCAAATTGAAGATGTCGTGATGGTCCGGAATCCATGCAGGCCCAAAGATGAATTGGTAAAGTATTGAAGGCATTAAAAAAGGCTATCCAAAAATTGTTTTCTTTTGAAACAAAGATTTTTCTGTACCAGGCATTTTTACACGCAAATCGATACCACCACTTCCTTTCCAAAAACAACTGAACAGCATGCAATAAACGAATTGAATCTTCAAATTTCCCCTTTAAAACAAGTGCCAGCAAAGCCGGATTATCGAGATATTGCAGCACTTTATCCGGTAGCTGATCACCAAATCGCAACCGGTAATTTTTTACCTCCAACAAAAAACAGCCAAATTCAGGATGCACTCCGATGAAATCAACGCCACGTAATCCATGCCCATTCACATACTGGTAAAACCGATGTTTATCAAAAGCGATTACCTGCCAGGGAGGCGGGAAGGTGAAATCGAGATCGCTTTCGGTGTATTGCATGAAGAAAATTTCCAATAAAGATAAATACTCAAAACGAATGAAGTTTGATAGAATTCAAACGACTTTTTAAGGAATTGAAAAGGATGAATGTGCTCGAAATCACCAAAAGAGCAACATTAAACACACAACTTTGTATCAAAATCTCACCCCATGAGTGATACCATGATGTACATTTTAGTAACAGTAGTACTGTTGCACTTTGTAGTAGGCTTTGTTAAAAAAAAAAAAAAAATGAGCGCAGAAGGATTC
>JAGQWW010000514.1 GCA_020436955.1 Saprospiraceae bacterium
TAGTACCTTGATTTTCATATCCTACACTTTCAAATAAGGTGTCTTCCTTGAGAGAATAACTCGCGGCCAACGTTTCCAACACTCCCGCTGCTCCTAAAGTATGCCCCCAATATCCCTTGAAACTATTCACCGGTATATCCTGTAACCCTAGCTGCTGAAAACCGATAGCTTCCATCTCATCATTGTACAAGGTTGCAGTACCATGCGCTGAAATATAATCTGGTGTTATATCAATCTGACGATTAACCTCCTTCACCGCTTGCACCAATCCGGAAGCTGTTCGAGACGGCCCGGAAATGTGATTGGCATCATTGCTTATTGCTCCAGCCAAAAATTGTATATCGCTGACCTCTCCTTCACCACTGAGCAATACAGTGCCACATCCTTCCCCAAGACTGATACCATCTCTATTTTTATCAAAAGGTCGACATGGACCCGTGCCCAGAGCCTTTAAGGCATTGAATCCGGTTATGATAAAATCAGATAAAACATCCGCACCCGTGACGATTACATTTTTATATTGACCTCGTTCGATCATACGCGCACCGTGAATAATAGCCACCAATCCAGAAATACAGGCATTGCAGACCACAAGAGGAGGAATATCATTCCCTCCAAGTGCCTTCCAGACCTTTTGAGCGGTGGGTTGGAGCAAAAGCGAAGACTCCAATCTTTTTAATTCATCCACTCTCCCGAGCAAATCAATGTTCCCCTTTGTGGTAGAAAAGATGAAACCGGTGGAAGGATCCGCCAGGTCAATTGGCTGCTTTTTTAATACAGCAGAAATCGAAACGGCCATCATCTTTTCAAGCCTTGACATAGGAATTGCCAATCCAAGATCCCGAAATCTATTTTCTAACTCGACATCATCAACCGCTGAAGTATACAAAGCTGAAAATCCCGGAAATGGATGTGCTTTTATGCCGGTTTGACCTGCTTTTAATAGCTGCACGTGTTCCTCCGAGCTAAAACCCAGGGAAGAAATCATGTTATCAGCTTTTAAAAAGACTCCGGTCATAATATTTGTAAGCACCTTTTATTGTAGATGCATCTTAGCTTATTCCAACCCCATTTTTTGTTTCCATTCTTCAAAAAAAGGTGGATTGGTCAATTGTAATTCACCTTCTCCATCCAAAAAGACTTGTATAGTCTGACCGGTCGCGGCGACCTGATTGGTAGAAAGGTTATAGATGGTATAATCAAAAATTAGTTTTGCAGCATTAGAATTGATAAAGCGGGTTTCAATCCTGATTTTATCACCATATCGCAATGGTCTTTTATAATCACATTCAGCTTTTACAATGGGTGTAACGTATCCATGCTCATGTACATCAAGGTAACCCATACCGTATTGCATCCCAAATGCTTCTCTTCCATCCTCAAAATACCGGATGTAGTTTCTATGCCATACCATACGAAGCGAATCCACTTCACTGAATCGCACATAGCCATCCTTAACTGCAACGATAGTGGTATGATTTGTCTTTATTGGCCTTTTAATCATTCGAAGGAGATTTATCCATGACGAAAATTTTTATTTCGCAGGATGCTATACAGTCTTCACCTAAAAAAACTTCTCCCTGGAATACACTGATATTCATAACCTCATGCATCAATTGCACTTTGGTGGTTAGCGTACTTCCAACAGGAGGAAGATTTTTTATAGAAAGGTTTTTAAAGCTTCCAATAAATCCAAGTGGTACCGGTTTGTTTTGACTTTTAAAAAAGTATCCGGCACGTATGGCTGCTGTCTGAGCAATATGTTCCATGATGCCCGGTTCAGCAAAAAATCCGTTTTCTACAAAAATATTGTCCCGGCCGATGGTCAAGCCTCCGGTAGTGGTGGTATCATCTGACGCCCAAAGGGTATCTATCATGACAATAGGAGGTCGCTGAGGTATATAGTTTAAAACCTCATCACCTGTTAGAAGTGGTTCCATCGGTAGAGTGTTGCCTGTTAGCAAAGCTGCGAATTTATGGAGCTTACAACTGATTTTGGTAATAATGGTTCAGGTATTCTTATTTTCCATCTCCATAATCATCCCAAAACTCGTAGTAATTAAACCATTGCTCCGGAAATTCTTTTAAAATTTTCTCCAGGCTTCGAAGGTATTCATCCATGATTACCGGAGCTCCGACGGAAGGATCTTTGCCCGGTGTTGCATAAAAATGATAGTGTGTATTGGTTTCCTTTGCGGCGTAAACAAAGGTGTAAGGCACTTTCAGACGGGTTGCTAACTCAAAAGGCCCTCTCGGGAAAGAAGCAGGATGACCCATAAATTCCAATTG
>JAGQWW010000515.1 GCA_020436955.1 Saprospiraceae bacterium
GGATTGAATTTCATGAATCTTTTGCATCGCTGACATGTGATCGATACCCGGGTCAAGTCCCATTTCATTCATGAATATCAGATCCTTGTCACGTGCCAGATCACTGAGCTTGTACATCTCCTGGGAAAGATAGGATGCCGTGATAAGGTGCTTTTTAAGGCTGATACAGTCATGTGCTACTTCGATATGAAGGTGTACCGGCAATAAGGACACAACCACGTCAGCTCTATTGATTAGGTCTTTCCTGTCATTGGGTTTAGTAGCATCCAGCCATGCCGGTTTGCCGAAAGGATGGTTACCAACCTTTTTCTGTGCCAATTCAAAATCAGCATCCGCTATGGTAACGGCCCATCTGTTTTTGGTTGCATTATCAAGAATATAATCAATCAACGCCGTCGATGATCGTCCTGCACCGATTATAAGGATATTGTTCATAAGCTATATTAATAATATTTGAGGTCGGAAAATTATCGTTAATCAATCGAATATTGAAGTTTAAAGCCCTTAAATGAAAAAAATTGGTATAATTTTATCCATGATTTATTGTAAATCAAAAATTTATGAAGAAAGAAATTTCAATATCTTTTATTGAAATATCCGCCCCGGATGAACTGACAGCAATGCAGCAAACCTTATTGGAAAGAGCGAACCAAGCATTAGAAACTGCTTATGCGCCTTATTCTCATTTCCAGGTTGGTGCAGCTGTGTTATTGGAAAATGGAGAAATCCTCACAGGTTCCAATATGGAAAATGCCTCTTATCCCTTGTGCATCTGTGCTGAACATGTTGCCATTTCCAGGGCTCATGCGACCTATCCTGATCAAGCTATCAAATCTATGGCCATAACTGCAAAGGCCGATAAACCTTTTTCTGAAAACCCTGTTCCCCCTTGTGGCGCTTGCAGGCAGATTATCATTGAATCAGAACAAAGGTTTCAAAACGACATGGAAATCATTTTGCAGGGCCATTCCGGAAAGACCTGGATTTTCCCTTCAGGAAAATCTTTGCTTCCTTTAAGTTTTGATTCAAAATACCTTAAGTAGCAGCCAATGACTATTGAAGAAGCCATCAAACAGAAAAAAAGGTTTGACAATGAATTTGTACGTGCGCAGGTAAATCTTGTTTACACTGCTTCAAGATTAAATCATGCCTTATTGCGCGATTTAAAAAAGTTTGGAATTACAACCCAACAATACAACATTCTTAGAATTTTGAAAGGTAGACATCCGGAGCCGATGACGGTTAAAGACCTTGCTGCCCGGATGATTGACAAAACCTCTAATGCAAGTAGATTGGTCGACAGGCTGGTCAACAAAAATTATGTAATTAGGGAATTGTGTGAAAGTGACAGGAGAAGGGTAGACGTGGTGATCACCGAAAAAGGTATCGAATTTGTAAAAAATATTTCCACTACACTTGATAAACATATCGATGAGCGATTCAAGAATATGACCCTGGAAGAGGCCGAATTGCTCAATTCTCTCCTTGATAAGTTGAAGTAGGTTAAGAATTTGGTTAAAAATTGATGTTATTACATTAAATGTTTGAACCTAATATAGTTTTGTACGTTTCTTTGCCATTATTATTCACAAACATCAAAGCTATTTGTCATGAAGTTCAACAAATTATTCTTTAGCCTAATTACTTTGTTTGCTGTAGCAAATCTTGCATTTACCCCTGCAAACGACGGTAACATCACCGGCACAACCAATGTAAACGTAGAAAAAAGTACAGTTGCGTGGAAAGGTTACAAAGTAACTGGAGAACACAACGGTAATGTAAAATTGAAATCCGGTTCTCTACAGTGGGACAATGGTACCCTAACTGGTGGTTCTTTCGAAATTGATATGACTTCTATCTCTTGTAACGATTTGGAAGGAGAGTGGAGCGATAAATTGGTAGGTCACCTAAAGTCTGACGACTTCTTCGGTGTAGCAAACCATCCAACTGCAACTTTCACAATTACCAAAGCTATCCCTTACGGTACTGAAGGTAAATACAAAATCGTTGGAAACCTTACCATCAAAGAAATCACTAAAGAAATCAAATTCAACGCTGACGTAAAAGGTTCATCTGCAACCGCTGACATCATCGTTGACCGTTCTAACTACAATGTTAAGTACGGTTCAGGTTCTTTCTTCGATAACCTTGGAGACAAAACCATCTACGATGAGTTTGACCTAACTGTAAGTTTGGTTACTGAATAATCATCAATATATCCAAAATAAAAAAGCTCCAACGCGCAAGTGTTGGGGCTTTTTTTTGTTGGTTTCTGGTTTCTGGTTTC
>JAGQWW010000516.1 GCA_020436955.1 Saprospiraceae bacterium
GGTATTTCCGTTGTAAAAGTCTTTGGTCCCGAACATGGATGGAAAGGAACTGCCGATGACGGGGCATTGGTAAAAGATGCGGTAGATACAACAAGACAGATTGAAATCATTTCCCTTTACGGGAAAAATAAGAAACCTACCAAAGCGCAATTGGAAGGATTGGATATCCTGGTTTTTGATATCCAGGACGTGGGCACTCGTTTTTATACCTACATCTCTACCTTACAATACATCATGGAAGCAGCTGCAGCGTCAGGCCTTCCGGTACTGGTACTTGACCGACCCAATCCAAACGGGCATTATGTCGATGGCCCCACCCTAGATACAGCCTATCGCTCTTTTGTAGGTCTTCAACCAATACCGGCTGTCTATGGCATGACCATAGGAGAATACGCTCAGATGTTGAATGGAGAAGGCTGGCTGGAAGGCGGAGTAAAATGCGATTTGAAGGTGATTCCATGCATCCATTATGACCATACCACTTTATATGAATTACCGGTTGGCCCGTCACCCAATCTACCCAACATGCGGTCCGTTTACCTTTATCCAAGCCTTGTTTTTTTTGAAGGGACGGTAATCAGTGAAGGTAGAGGCACAGACTTACCCTTTCAATGTTTTGGTCACCCGGACCTGCCATTCTATTCATTTGCATTTACACCCACCCCGGGACTTGGCGCGGCCCATCCAAAATTAGAGGGCCAAACTTGTCTCGGAAAAAGCTTTGGAGAAATACCAGCAGATTCCATCCGCCAATGGAGGCAAATCCGAATCGAATATCTCGTTGAAGCATTTGAAAATTTTCAAGGCGAAAAAGCAACCTTTTTCCTCAAAACCAACTACATCGACAAACTCTCAGGATCAGACCAATTAAGGAAAATGGTACTGGAAGGAAAATCAGCCCATGAGATCAGAGCCACCTGGCAAGAAGACATAAACGCTTTCCTGCCAATTCGAGCAAAGTATCTACTTTATAAAGATTTTTAAATCTGGTATCCAATGGTAGGGGCCGCTCATGAGCGGCCCCTACCATTGGATATGGAAAATAATCAAACCTCAAAAAAAGGGTAAAGGTCATCGACCTTTACCCTTTTTTTATCTTACCGTTGCCTTCGACAAGCTCAGGCAACTGGCATTAGTGAGGTTTTCAAAGAAAAAGTATCCTTCAAATGATCCCTAAATATGAGTTAGAAATTAACGCGTAAAAAAACCAAGAATCTGATTTCCTTCATATCCCATATATCATATTTCATATCCCATATAACATATCTCCGTGCTTCCGTTGCCTTCGACAAGCTCAGGCAACT
The DNA here is from genome assembly GCA_020436955.1 of Saprospiraceae bacterium. GTDB lineage: Bacteria > Bacteroidota > Bacteroidia > Chitinophagales > Saprospiraceae > JAGQWW01. The sequence continues at coordinate 1,305 of JAGQWW010000516.1, forward strand.
ATCACTGGATGAAACAAAAGGATGATAAATTATTCTATTAACCTATTCATCCATTTCCCCATTCAGCTATTTTAATTACACCCCAAATCAGCCTTAGCCATTGGGTCGTTATCAGGAATACATCCTCCTGAATTAACAGAAGTTGGCTGGTAACGTAACAAGTCCGGATCGTACAGACCAGTTTTGATAAAGGCTGTCAGGTCATCAATTTCAGCACTGCTCAAACCTAGTGGTCTGAACTGAGCTGCCATTTGACCGTTTGGTACATTGTTATTTTCTTTCACTGCCTGATTCTTATACTCGAGCACACTTCTAATGCTACGGAAGGTAGCACCGTGTCCAAGGAAAGGAGAATCTTTCAGGTTGTATAATTGTGGTACTTTAAATTTATAATTGTCTTCGGCATTGCCGGTAAATCCTCCGCGACCCAAATGGTCAGATAGACCCGGTGATGCTTTGAAAACAGTTTCTTCACAATCAAATAAGTCTTTCATACCTAGCGCAAAAAACTCCATACTGTTCAAGGCAGGTCCGGAATGGCATTCGACACATCCTGCTTTGTCAAAGAATAGTAATGCCCCTCTTTTTTCTTGCTCACTCATTGCACTGCGGTCTCCATCTAACCAACGTTGGAAAGGAGCTTCGTTAGACAAAATAGTTCTTTCGTAGGCTGCGATAGCCAAACCTGCAGTCTCTTTGGTATATCTGTCAGCAACAGGGAAGTCAGAAAATACTTCATCAAACATCTGCTTGTAGCCAAGGTCTGTCATCAATTGTTCGGTGACATCCATACGGTGTACAGTCAAACCGGCAATGGCCTGGATTTCCAAACCTTCATATCCCAACTCATTGGTCTCTTTTGGAGTACCTGGAGTAAAAGCATATTCCAGTCCTGAATTAAGCCCGGTTGCTCCAAACTGGCCATTCCACAATTGATTGAGCTGGAAAGCTCCATTCATGGCTGAAGGAGAACGTAATG
>JAGQWW010000517.1 GCA_020436955.1 Saprospiraceae bacterium
TTCAAACCTGCGGTTTTTGTACAAGCTGCCTACCCCGTTCACCCATTACTCAATGCCGGTGGTGCCATCATTTTCAGTCCGGTTGAAGCCAACGCCTTATTTTTCTCCCCTACCCTCACCTATTCCATCAAAACCAATTGGGACATAGACCTGATAGGCCAACTCGTCTGGAACAAAGACGGAAGCGCTTATGTAAGCCCGGTCCAAGCAGCATTTTTAAGGCTGAAGTGGAGCTTTTGAGGAGGGATGAGGGAGGCGGTATGCGGGAGCCGGGAGCCGGTAGCCGGTAGCCGGTAGCCGGTAGCCGGTAGCCGAAATTAGAGAGTCATATCTTGGAAATCAAGGGAAATGCCCCTTGAACTATTTTTTTTGATATTCCGCAAACCGCATAACTCGTCCCGCTTCACGCATCACGCGTCCCGCATCACGCATCCCCTACAACCCAGCCCCTACTTCCAATCCTCCCAACAGACTTTTTAATAGTTTTGAAATCAGGAATTTCCTTGCCTGTGAAAATTATCATGAGGGCTATAGGTGGTGCATTTTCAGGGAGGGTTTGAATGATGGTTTCTTTTTCAAGTCGCCACGCTTCGCGGATGAGGCGTCGGACCCGGTTGCGGTCTACAGCCTTTTTGAATTTCTTTTTGGAAACTGAGAGGGCAAATTGGATGGGCGCATCTGATTTTGCATCGGGGTTGGTAGTATATACGACGCGAATGGGATAGAGGGAATAGCTCTGTCCATTTGAAAAGAGATTAGAAATTACGGTCTTATTTTTTAGCCGTTCTTTTCTTGTATAGGTTAGCCTTGGTTTAAGCATCTTCTTTGAACCAACCTGAATACATGACATAATTATTGGCAATTCTTTCTACGGTGTCCTTGAATCTTTCCGGGCTAATGGCTTTTACCTTTTTAGCCGGCACCCCTGCATAAATGTGCCCTGCTTCACAAATGGTGTTTTCCAACACAATGGCACCGGCAGCGATAAGACAATTTTCTTCCACCACCGCGTGGTCCATTACAATCGCACCCATCCCGATCAAAACATTGTCGTGGATGGTGCAGCCGTGAACGATAGCACGATGGCCAATGGATACATTATTGCCAATATTCAGCGGAGCCTTTTGATAGGTGCAATGCAGTACAGCACCATCCTGCACGTTGACTTTATTGCCCATGCGGATGTAATGGACATCGCCGCGGACCACCGCCTGAAACCATACACTACATTCATCTCCCATTTCCACGTCGCCAACGATGGTTGCATTCTCAGCCAGGTAACAATTTTCTCCCATTTTTGGAGACTTCCCGTGAACCGGTAAAACCAATGCCATATTTGAACCTTATTATAATGATTAAATCGTTTTGCACATTCCAGAAAAGCCATGCAAATCAAATGAATTTTATAAATCCTTACTAACTTGGCTTCCCAAAGGAAGTATAAAATTATCAAATGATAGATTTTTTCAAAAAAGAGGAAGAAGCCCAGATCATAGAGGCTATACGCCATGCTGAGAACCAGACTTCCGGGGAAATCAGGGTACACCTGGAAAAGAAGACCGGTGGGACTCCTATTCTGGATGTAGCAGCTGAGGTTTTTAGCATTTTGAAAATGGAAGCTACGGAAGCCAGAAACGGCGTACTTATCCTTTTGGTTCCTTCAGAAAAACAATTTGCAATTATAGGTGATGAAGGGATCAACAAAGTGGTGCCAGAACATTTCTGGGAAGATGTGCGTGACCTGATGAAAAAACATTTTCAGACCGGCAATTTTGTACAGGGCCTGTCAGAAGGCATTGAACTTGTAGGTCAAAAACTAAAAGAATATTTTCCTTATCAGACAGATGATACCAATGAATTACCCGACGACATATCGTACGGTGCATAAATTTTTACTTGCTACCCTACTGGTTCTTACCGGAATGGGTTTGTGGGCACAAAAATCTATTCCCCCGCCACCCAATCCACCACGGCTGGTGAATGATTATGCCGGGATGCTTTCTGCCGGGGAAAAGCAAAGATTAGAAGATAAACTTGTTGCATACAACGATTCTACTTCTACACAAATCGCCATCGTAATTGAAGCTTCCCTAAAAGGAGAAGACATCTTTGATTATTCTTATCGGATAGCTGAAAGTTGGGGTATAGGTGGCGGTGAAAATAACAATGGAGTGCTCATTTATGTAGCACAAAATGACCGAAAAGTACGCATTCAAACAGGTTATGGCGTAGAACACTTCCTGCCTGATGTGATGGCCAAGCGAATCATAGAAAACATC
>JAGQWW010000518.1 GCA_020436955.1 Saprospiraceae bacterium
CTGCTTTGCACCAAATACTTGGAAATCATGCAACCCAGCGTGGGCAAAATGTAGACGAGAAGCGTTTGCGCTTTGACTTTTCACATTTCCAAAAACTTTCTGAAGAAGAAGTTGCTGCCATTGAAGCAATGGTCAATCAGAGGGTAAGGGAAAATATTCCATTGGAAGAAGACAGGAATGTACCCATCCAGGTAGCCCAGGAAAAGGGAGCTATGATGCTTTTTGGTGAAAAATATGGTGAGGAAGTTCGTGTCATCACTTTTGACAAAGACTTCTCAATGGAGCTTTGTGGAGGAACCCACGTACAGGCAACCGGTGAAATTGGCAACTTTAAAATTGTTGCTGAATCTGCAGTAGCAGCAGGTGTGAGACGTATTGAAGCAGTCACAGGACCGGAAGCTGATGCTTATCTTTTAAAAGAACTGGAAGAGCTTGACAGCGTACGTGCCCTTTTCCCAAATCCTAAAAATTTGGCAAAACAGGTGGCTGATTTGCAAGAGGAAAATAAGGCCCTCAAAAAGCAGGTAGAGCAATTTATTGCTGAACAAGCCAGCGGTTTACAGAAGACCCTGTCCGGCAAATTTGAAGATAAAGGCGATTACAAATTGTTGACTTCCATAATTGACATCGATGATCCGGGTGCAATCAAGACCCTTGCTTTCAACCTGGAAAAAGATGCCGGAAATGCAGTGATTGTTTTCGGAGCAGATATTCAAGGTAAACCTCGATTGTTTGTTTTGGTAAGCAAAGACCTGGTTGGAAGCCATAACTTCAATGCAGGAAATGCTGTACGCGAACTGGCTAAAAACATCAAAGGTGGCGGTGGAGGTCAGCCTTTCTATGCGGAAGCAGGAGGAGCTGATGTTAGCGGTCTTGATAAAGCAATCGCTCAGGCCAGGGAAATGTTTTAGCCTACGCTAATCACGAAATATTCGTATTCATACCAATAACAAGGCAAGATTGATTCGTAGATCTTTTCTTTACAAGAAAAAAATGCGAATCATTCTTGCCTTTGTTTTTATATGCTCTACTGTATCGGGTTTTGCTCAATTTAAAAGCGCCAGGGAGCTGGTCCATAAGATGTATGTGGATGTCAAAGAAAACCCGATGGCAGGATTTACCTTTCGACAGGAAACTATCAGATATAGAACCGACACCCTAAGTGGCGATACTTCTACCTGGTATGAAGCCATTCAATATCCCGATAAGTTTAGAATAGATTTTGGTGATCCGGCTGAAGGCAATGCAGTATTATACAAAAATGACAGCGCCTATATCTTTAAAGGAGGACAATTGGATAAATCTCGGTTTGAACCTATGCCTTTATTGTTTTTAGAAGGCGGTATGGCTTTTTATCCATTCAAAGCAGTAATGCCACGCTTGCAGGAGCTTGGACTGGATACAAGTATTTTATCAAAGCAAGACTGGATGGGGAAAAGTTACTGGGTTCTGGGCGCAAAGCCCGGTGATTTAAACGCAAGGCAAGTTTGGGTAGATGCTAATTCGCTGATGCCTATTAGAAGGCTGGATCCTCATCCTTCCGGTAAAACGATAGAATTGGTGTACAAAAATTTCAAGGATTTTGACGGTCACCAGATTGAGACCAGGGTCGATATCTTTGTGGAAGGCAAATTTATCCAAAAGGAATTTTACCATGACATCGACCCCAATCCATCTATCCCGGAGGACTTTTTCGAACCATCAAAATTTGGTGCTTCTCATTGGTTGAAAAACTAGAAGAAGTAGGTGCCGTGCAAGGATAATTGGTTTTCTCGCAAGACGGACTCACGATTGATTTCACCTTCAGCATTGGTGTAAACGAGTTTAGCTAATGGACGAAGTCCAATGCCTGCGCGGATTCCCACCTGGAATTTTGGGCTTAGCTCAAATTCAAATCCTCCAAGAGCCAATACATCCAGGTTTTCATCTATAAACTCAAGCGTTGTACCCTGTGGTTGTTCCAGTAAAACATTGAGTGCCAAACCAGCTTGTGCATGCACAAACTTGTATATTTTTCTGTCCACTACCATAGGTAGAGTAATGAAGAAAAAGTCCGGTTCATTTGAAAATTCCCCCATTCCAAATTGGTAAGCAACGCGTGCTTCTCCCTGAATGGCCCAATTTTCTTTGAATTGATTTTTATAGACTACCCCAATGCTCGGGCCAAAGTAAAGATCCAAAACCTGGGTTTCTTCGATTTTGAAAATTCGATTTTTCCCGAAGTTGTTGAAGTCGGACAATATTGCACCACCTTTTATGCCCCATTGAGATTGG
>JAGQWW010000051.1 GCA_020436955.1 Saprospiraceae bacterium
AATAAGCAATTTCAGAAATGGTAAGATCAGTAGTCAAAAGCAGGTGACGACCCTGGTGTAGCCTTATAGACCGTATAAATAAACTAGGCGATTTACCCGTTAAGGCTTTTACTTTTCTGTAAATCTGGCTTCTACTCATTCCCAGCGCTTTTTCCAGATGCACCATTTCAAATGCAGTATCTGACATCCTTTGTTCCACTATGGTTCTGAATTTTTGTAAAAAGATGTCTTCTGGGTCCGGCAAAGTGTTAACTGTATCAGATCGCGATGATGATGCTTCCAAATTTACTTTGCTGTATTTCTCATGAAGCTTTTTGCGTATAACCATTAAATTCTCAATGGTTACCAATAATTCTTCCTGATGGAAGGGCTTGGACAGGTAAAAGTCCGCACCATGTCGAAGACCTGCCAGTCTGCTTTTTACATCAGCTTTTGCTGTCAATAAAATGATGGGAATATGGCTGGTACGTTCGTCATTTTTTAAAATGCCACACAATTCAAAGCCATCCATCTCAGGCATCATTACGTCGCTGATGATCAGATCAGGGATGCCTTCTATCGCTTTTTCCAGACCTTCCCTTCCATTGACGGCCACATCAATTTGATAATCACCTCGCAAGCAACTCACCAGATAAGCTACTACATCAGGGTTATCTTCCACAATGAGCAATTGAGGAAGTGTTGCATTTTCACTACCGGAGTTAAGTTGGATGTTCTTGGTTTCCGATTTGGTCTCTCCCATCGCTTCAGGAATATCAATAAGACCAGCTGCCGGTATATTTTCCCCTTTTCTAATAGGTAGACGGATACTGAAACAGGTCCAGGTGGGTCCTTTCCTGGGATCTGCATTGCTATCTACTTCAATCTTCCCGTCCATCAGGCTAATCAATTCGCGTGTATGAGCAAGACCGATACCGGAGCCTTCCCATCTGCGTGATTCTGAACTTTCAGCCTGATAAAATCGATCAAAAATATGTTCTAAATCTGAGGCATTAATTCCGCCGCCGGAGTCCTTAACTTCAAGTACCAATTCTTGGTTTTCCTGGCGAACATTTATATCAATGGTTCCACCGGAAGGTGTAAATTTTACAGCATTTGAAATCAGGTTATTCATGACCTGTTTGATCTGTTCAGGATCGAAATCCATGATTACTTGATCTGTTTCTGCCTGTAACGAAAGACTGATTTTATGTTTTTGCGCAAAAGCCTTGAAAGTTGCACCCAGGTATCGCAGATAAGCGATAATATCTCCCTGTACAAGCTGGAGTTGGAAGACATTGTTTTCGAGTTTGGAGAGGTCAAGCAGCTGATTGATCAGATTAAGCAATTGGGTCCCGTTCTTCCGTATCAAATCCAGCCCCTCTTGCATGTGTTGCTTTGGATCTTCCTCCACCTGGTCCGTCATGCCCAGGATAACCGTGAGGGGTGTTCGAAATTCGTGGGTAAGATTGGTGTACAATCGACTTTTAAACGTATCCAGTTCTTTGAGTCGCATCGCCTCTTCATGCTCTTTTTCAAGCTCTAGTTGCAGTTTCCAGCGTCGCATATAAAATCGAAAAATGGTGTAGCTGATGCCTGACAATATTAAAAAATACAGGATATAAGCCCAGGTAGTTTCCCACCAGGGCGGGTGTACGGTAAGAGATACACTCAACTGATTGGGGTGTTCCATACCATGATGGTCCAGTGCTTTGACCTTTAAGGTATAATCGCCAACAGGTAAACTGCTAAAGCGAATAGAATTGTCTTTTGAATATTCGGACCACCTGTCTTCGTATCCTTCCAATTTGTAAGCATATCTAATTTCATCAGGCCTGGTATAGTCTGTAAGTAGATAATGAAATTCAAAGGAGCGGTCCCAATGATATAAATGGAGTTGAGGCTTGTCACTGAAGGAGATTTCCTTGATCTTCTCTCCGCGCTTTTCATCTACCTTATCAAAACCTGTTAATATGATTCTTGCCTTTTGGTTTCGCTGCAAGTAACTTTCCATGATTTCTTCAGGGAAAAAAGCATTGACTCCGTGTAATCCTCCAAAAAACATCCGGCCATTTTTTGCTTTGTAATAAGAAGCCCGGTTAAACTCATTGGTGGTTAATCCATCATCAATGAAAAAATTGACAAATTTACTTGAAGCAATGCTGAATCGTGAAAGTCCCTGGTTGGTCCCCAACCAAAGGGCAGAATCACCTTCTGCCAACATACCACCTATAAAATCATTGCATAGTCCTTCGGGTGTTGCAAATTTTTCAACCGCATTGGTATGGGTATTAAATTTGACAAGGCCGATGTCGGTAGCCAACCAATAAATACCCGGACCTGCTTCTTCGATGGCCATAATTCTATAGATCGGAATGCCCCAATTTTCCTGGTCAAAGCTTTCGATGCTTCGGGTCTTAAGGTCGTAGGAGTATAAAAAATTCCTGCATCCGACTAATATCTTTTTTTCTCCTTTACTAAAATAAAGGACCTCAGGAAAACTTTCCTTTGGATTGGGAATGGGAAATGCTATTTCAGGAACCCATTTTTCCGGATTGTTCAAATCATCTAACCTATACAATGTGTCCCAAACAATTCTATATAGGAGTCCCTTATCATCTTCGGTAAAAACCCCTCTGTCCTGGGTGCCGATTCCTGTTGCTCCGGCAACAAACTGTCGTTTACCGGTGGCGGGATCCATAGTATATCCATTGTTTAAATAGACCTTTTGATTTTTAAATGCAATCTCAAAAGGAATCCATTCTTTTTGATTTTCAATAATTATTTTGGAGTCGTCTAACGCATTGATGGAGGCCAATCCAATATAGAAAGTAGCATAAATGTTACCTTCACCGCCTTCTGTAATACCCCTGAAACTTAGTTTATAGGGAAACCCTTCTGAAGTCTGAGAATAGTCATCAAAAAAAGTAGCGAACGGTAATTTTATAAAACTCACTTTCAACAAGCCTCGCTCTGTTTTAATCCAAAGAATGCCAGTATTGTCAATAAACATCTCATTTAATAGGCTTGCCCAATCATCCCCCATCTCATTTTGAAAATTATATACCGTATCCCTTTCAACATCATAATACAGAAGGTTTTCATTTTGCCCATCAGCCCAAAAACTACCATTTTCTTCCACTAAAACGAAGTTATACCATCCTGCACTGGCCCCAAATAACAATCTATTTGCAGAATGAGGAGTCAAATTTTCGAGGTTTAGATCAATGGTATAAAACTTGCTAAGATGTAAAATCAAAATTTTATCTGGCCCAAACTTCGCAAGGTCGTTGGTACCGATAGGAGGAGGAAGCTGTCTCTCTTTAAGAATGGTACCGTCCATTGCTATTTTTCGTATCACACCATCTTCAATGTGATAGACTATGGAATCCCCATCCATAAAAAACTGTCCAACTGCCATCCATTTTGGACGCAACCCAAAGTTTTTTCCTTCCAGGGGTTTGAAGGGTTTTATGATGCCATCCTGAAACACCATAATAGAGAGATCCTCGGTCGCCCCTCTTTTATTCACACTGAAACAAACCAGGTCTTGATTAACGTATTTGAAATCTCGAAAAAAGAAATCACTGTTAATGGAAAAAGCTTCCCATTGATTTGATGCAGGTCTAAATAAATACAAATGGTGGGCACTGGCTAACAAAAGAAAGGAGTCTTGATAGGAAGTGATTTCCAGTAATAACTCATCTACGCCTGGAAGGTAGCCAGGGCGCCCCGGATGTGTAACAAAACGATCTCCTTCAAATCTTTGCAATTTTCCATCGCATACTACCCACATCAATCCACTATCGTCCTGTGCTGGCTTTGAAACTATATTTCCTGCCAAGCCATCAACTTGAGAAAAGAATTCAAGCGTCGCTTTTTGGGCCTGCGACGGAAGGGAATAAATCGTCAAGCAAATTAATAGGATTCGTACGGTGCGGAAAACCGAGCTTTGCATCGTAAAAAAATACCGGCAGCGCCTTTTAGGTGTTGAATATGCCAGGCTTGAGCTCCCTTATCAAAAAAAGCAAAAACCTACCTTACTGGTAACCAAGATAATAATTTTTAAAAAGGTCCATTATTCGATTTTATGGGCGACTGTAATTTATGCGGTATTTAAATAAAAAACTGCAGCAAACCAGTATGGCTTGCCACAGTCGTATTTTGGGTTCCAGGTGTTAGTTATTTTATTGTTTATCGAATCAGTATTGCTGTTCGGTAAATTTGCATTACCATCCCTTTGCCTGTAGGCTATTATTAACCGGCGCTTCACTTTTTTCGCTGGAGGAATACAACTCTTCCTTTCTAAATTGATCTTCAAAGTCCTGCTCAATAGAAATGAGAACGATATTTCCATCGGAGAAAATTGAACCACCATGCAATGTGATTCCTTCACTATAGGTGTAGCTTCCATCCACAATCAGCTCACCGGTTGCAGCAACGGTCAAAGAAGCACCTGACTGAATTTCTATCCAAGCCACAGTAACAGACTCGTTAATAATCGGCATGGAGAAATGCCCGTTATTTTCAGCGCGAATAATGACTTTATCAAGATCAGATGGCACATGGTGGTTATCCCAATTTTTTGGTTCGTTCCATGCCGTTTCTTTTCCGGGAGTACCTCCTTTCCAGGTAATGGTAGATTGTGCAGTTAAACAAAATGTACATGCAAATAAGGCGATAAAGGCAATAATCTGTTTCATGATGTAGGTGTTTTTTTGATTCGGTTCAAAGATGCAGTGAAAGGCCCCCTGAAGCTTTGTCATTTCGTTGCAAGCTTTTGCATATTCGTTGCAACACACCATAACTACCTGATTATCTGAATCTTATAAAATCCACCAAATTGGCGTTTTCGGAAAAATTATTGCGAAAAAGTAAGGATGGATGTAGAGGGGACTGCTTTTTTTATTCGATTCCTTTAAATCATACCATTAAATTTTCCCTTTGGAATGTCTTCTTTCGCACGAGGATTACTTTTTAATCTGAGAAGAATCAGAGCTGGGCCTCAAATCTTTATTTTTAAATAGGTCAGGTCCTCCTCTTTCTAATTATTCAGCATGCTCAGATTTATTCATCCTGGACATCAACAAAAATTGGTGAGGTTTGAATAATTATAAATCAAGGAGAACATATACCATTAAAAGAGGCCATTCGGTTATGACCTTTCCTCGAGGTGGATCGGACCAGCTGGATTGCCACCGGATTGTTAAGTGGAAATTAAGTTCTATTCATTTGGTCTTATTAAAATCAAATATTTTCCTATTTTGGTAACAATCAGAAGCTTAAACACAATAAGCTTTATGCTTTGTTGCCTAGCATATCAATCGAATCTCAAACTGAAATGAATAAAATGACCATCCCCCGAATCCTCCTCTTTATTATTTGTTCCGTTCATTTCTCATTTGTGGTAAAAGCACAAAACAACCTTGACTCCTTATACTCCATTTGGCAAGACGAAAATCTTTCAGATTCTTCACGTGCTTTTGCTTTTCAGGATTATATCTGGAAGGGTTTTATATTTTCCAAAGCAGATAGTGCTTTTAAGCTTGCTGATCAATTGATCGAATTCTCCATTCAAAAAAATTATGAACCTGGACATGCAAAGGCCTTGTACATACAGGGAGTTTCTCTTTATCTAAGAGGCGATTATTCCAATGCACTGGAATATTGTGAACGTTCACTAGCTATTTATGAAAAAACCGGGGATCAAAAAGGAAAAGCCACCACCTTAAATGTTATGGGGCTAATTTATTCAGGTCAGAGCGACTATCAAAAAGCCCTTGAATATTATCAGAAAATAATTTCAATATACGAAGAACTCAATGATCAAAATGGAATTGCTATTACGATGGGTAACATCGGGCTCATCTATAAAGATAAAGGGGATTACGCCAAAGCACTGAATTATTATGGAACTTCACTAAGGAAATATGAAGAGACCGATGATCAAAATGGAATTGCAACTACTTTGAACAATTTCGGAATCATTCATCAAGAACAGCAAAATTTCAATAAAGCACTAGAATACTTTGAACGTTCAATGGCCATCAAAGAAAAAGCAGGCAATCAACAAGGCGTTGCCAGTTCCCTGAACAACATTGGACTCACCTATCAAAGACAAAATGACTTTCCAAAAGCACTTGAATATTTTGGAAGGGCCTTAGTTATCTATGAAAAGACAGGCAATCAAAGAGGCTTGCCGGCTGTATTAAGTAATTTAGGACTCGTTTACCTTAATTCAGGAGATTACTCCAAGTCACTGGATTATTATGAACGGGCAATTGCTTTGTACAAAAAAAATGGAGACCAGGGCGGAATAGCTTTAGTATTAAACAATATGGGACTTGTTTATCAAAAAAAAGGCAACTACCTCAAATCTATTGATTATTGTACTGAGGGCCTGACCATGGCTGAAAGCATAGGTACTTTGCGGTCTCAAAAAAATGGATGTGAATGCCTTTATAACACTTACAAAAGCATGGGAAGAGGAAATGAGGCATTGGTATTCCTGGAGAAAATGAGATCTGTGGAAGACAGTTTGCAAGCCGAGGAGATTGCAAAAAAGCTGGAGCAAATCGAATTTCAAAAAAAGATGTTAGCGGACAGTTTAGAAACAGTCGAAAATGAACGTTTGGTCGAAGAAGCACATAAAGAAGAAATTCGTAAAAAAAACCAGACCAGAAACGTTGCCATGGCAGGTGGTTTTTTTGCACTTATGCTTGCCGGTGGTTTTTACAGTCGTTGGCGTTATGTACGTAAATCCCGCAATATAATTTCAAAAGAAAAAGATAGATCTGAAAATCTTTTACTCAATATCTTACCCGCAGAAATTGCTGAGGAACTTAAAGAAAAAGGTCGAGCTGATGCCCGGGACTTTGAGATGGTGTCTATACTTTTCACAGACTTCAAAGGTTTTACTGCGGCAAGTGAGAAACTCAGTGCTCAAGACCTGGTTACAGAAATCAACACCTATTTTGAAGCCTTTGATAAGATTATAGGTAAGTTCGGTGTTGAAAAGATCAAAACCATTGGCGATGCCTATATGGCAGCCGGAGGTTTACCAGTACCATCTGCTGATTCGGTAAAAAATACAATTTTGGCTGCGCTCGAAATGCAGGAATTTGTATTCAATCGAAAGGCACAGAACATTTTAGCTGGAAAATCCAGTTTTGACATGCGGGTAGGTATCCATACGGGCCCGGTAGTCGCAGGTATCGTCGGCGTTAAAAAATTTCAATACGACATTTGGGGTGATACAGTCAACACCGCCAGTCGAATGGAAAGTTCAGGTGAGATTGGGCAGGTGAACATCAGCGAAATGACCTATGAGCTGATCAAAGATGATCCCGAATTCATCTTTATATCGAGAGGCAAAATAGAAGCAAAAGGAAAAGGAGAATTGAACATGTACTTTGTATCAAAGAAAGGATCTAATTAATTAATCAATAAGCAAAACAATCATGTTTTAAATTGTTGGCAGGAGCAAAATGAGCCTTGACAAACAATTTATTTAAACGCTCAGCTGGTGTAAAACACCAAATTACTATCCTCGATTTCATAAAACAACCATTGCCCCTTACTTCCCGGATTTACCTATCTTAGTCATCAACTAAAATAGGTGCATTATGAATCTAAGGAAATCCAGAAGAGCATTTCTCCAATTAGGGATTAAAGCAGGTATTGCATTACCGTTTTTATCATCTACCCTTTTTGCTTGCAGTTCCAAAAAGGAAGCAGGAGAAGCAGACAAAAACACAGCTGCCAAACTAAACATCCTTATCCTGGGCGGAACCAGCTTCTTGGGTCCGCATCAAATAGCCTTTGCCATCAATAGAGGACATTCAGTTACAACCTTTACACGAGGCAAAACAAGACCTTCGGTTCATACTGATCTTTTTGATCAGGTGGAACAATTAGTGGGTGACCGTGAAAATGATTTATCGGCGCTGGAGAATAGGAAATGGGACGTCGTGATTGATAATTCGGGTCGAAAGGTAGATTGGACCAAAAAGTCTGCTGACTTATTGAAAGACAACTGCGGGCTATACCTTTATATTTCCTCTACCGGAGTGTTTTACCCTTATGTAAATAGTACCTTCAAGGAAGATGATGAGGTTTTGCTGACCTTACCTGAAAACGTCGATGAGGAAGCAAAATACATTTACGAATACGGGATAATGAAAGCCAATTCAGAATTGGCAGCCATAGACGCATTTGGAGCAGACCGTACCATTGTAGTAAGGCCAACTTACATGATTGGACCAGCTGATAAAACCAACAGGTTTATACATTGGCCCATCCGATTGAGCAAGGGAGGAGAAGTGCTGGTTCCGGGCAAGGAGAATGATATGGTGCAATACATTGATGTACGCGATGTAGCTGAATGGACTATCCGATTACTGGAGGAAAAAAAGACCGGGACTTTCAACGCAGTTGGCCCCAAAGAAGCACAAAACATGTATTCCTTTGTAGAAGAGGCCGCCACTGCCTTTGATGCGGAATCTTCCTTTATTAAAATCGATGATTATAACTTTTTAAAAGAAAATGACATTGAATATATAGTGCCTTGGATCATGCCGATTGGGGACAATCAAGGCACCGCACACATAAATAATGAAAAGGCTTTCAAAAATGGGCTACAAAACAGGCCTTTGAAGACAACCTTAAAAGATACCTACGATTGGTGGTATTCAGATGCAGTCAGTCAGGAACAACGAGACAAGGTAGAACAAGACCCGGCAGGAGTGCTGGCCAGAGAGCAATCCATCCTGGAAAAATGGAAAGTTAATAGCGTGGGATAATTCCAAAGCTTTAATTGAAGAGGAATGGGAAAAGGAATTGGAATGGATCTCGGCAGAACTGATTTCACTTTTAAAACAAAAGAAAATTTGCAATATGAGACACTTCCCATCTATTTTGATGTTCTTCTTAATAGGCAGTTCGGTCCTACCTTCCTTTGCCACCAATTATTATGTATCCAATGCGGGCAGTGATACCAATTCGGGCCTAAGCCTGGTGGAAGCTTATTTGACCATCCAGCATGCCGCTGACTTTGTAAACGCAGGTGATACGGTTTTTGTAGAAAATGGAACCTATGTCGGATTTGATGTGAGAGATGTGAATGGCACAGCCGGTAGTCCTATTGTTTTTAAAGGGTTGGGAAGCAATGTGCTGATTAATCAAAGTGGTCCGGTTAGAAATGACGGGATTAATATTGAAAACGCAGATTACATTGTAATTGATGGTTTCTATTCGAACAATATGCCGGGCAATGGCAATGGTATACGAGTAGTGATATCAGACCATTGTGTAGTGAGGAATTGTGTTTGCGACAATAATGCAGAAAGAGGCATTTTTACCGGATTTACAGACGATATCCTTATCGAATATAACATCTGTACCAACTCAATTGATGAACATGGTATCTATGTCTCCAATAGTTCAGACAGACCGATCATCAGATTCAATGAATGTTATGGAAATAATGCCATCGGTATCCATTTGAATGCTGATGCTTCGCTGGGTGGAGATGGCATCATCAGTGATGCTCAAATTTATGGGAACATCATTCATGACAATAATCGAGCGGCCGGCATCAACATGGACGGCCTTGAAAACCCTGTTGTATACAACAACCTAATTTACAATAATCACTTTGCCCAGGGTATTGCACTTTTCCAACAGGACGGAGCTATTGTTACCAATGGAGCCAAGATTTACAACAATACGATTATCGTGCCTTCAGATGGCAGGTGGGGCATTCATTTGACTGATGGAGCTAATGTAAAAACAGAGATTTACAACAACATTATCATCAACCAGCATGCCTGGAGAGGCTGCATTACGGTTGAGGCTATCGCTCAAATGAAAAGTGATTACAATATTTTAAACGATAAGATGAGCGACATGGGTGACGGAGGTACTATAGCTTTCAGCGAATGGCAAACCTTAGGTTTTGATACCCATTCACAAATAGCAGATCCTTTACCCTCCATTTTTATGGACCCGGCTGCAAATGACTATCAACTGGCAGATGAATCGCAAGCAATTGATGCAGGTACCAATCTGGTTAGCACCATCGTAATGGTAGACCTGGATGGCGTAACCAGGCCATCAGGTATGGGATATGACATCGGTGCGTTTGAAAGGACCATCACAACCCAAATCAAACAAGTTGGAATTACCGAATTGGGCATTATTATAGCCCCAAACCCGGTCCAACATCAATTCACTATTTCAGGTAATGGAGATGCTTATGATATTCAAATTCTAAACATCAAAGGCCAATGTATCAGCCAAATCAAAAACCAAACTTTGCCTTACACTTTTGATAGCAGTCAATGGCAGAATGGCCATTATACGATTAAAATTGAGGATAAGACGAGTCATCAAACCGGTGTGGGAACGGTATTAAAGGTGGATTGAGGTTTTTAAATTCCTGCCATTTTGGATAAAAGAAGGAAAGTGGTACAAACTTGAAAAGGAAGGTATTTCTTTTATAGCATTTTGAAAATGATTTCATTTCTATGCTTCACCTTTGCTTTTAGCTAGCCTCTGCGAACTCAGGAATTGGGAATGTGAAGGAAAAGACAAAAAATTCAGTCGTAACTCGTCATTCGTACTTCGTCAATTTGAATTATTGATCAACTTCTTCCATTGGGTGACCTTGGTGGCTGGGGCAAGCTTGCTGATTATTGGGTTTGCAGGCGTGATTAGGTTGATTTTTTATAAATAGCCTAATTGAGCTGTTAACCTAAAAAGAAATATATTCCTGAAAGTGCAATCAAATAAATTGGATTAATATTAAGTGCTTATTGCCCCCATCCAAGAGTGACAAATTTTAAAAAGACACCCTTCATTTTTCCTCCTCTTTTTCATTTTTTTTAAAAAGTATTAAATCATTAAAAAGGTGCGGAATTATATTCCGGGACGATCAGGAGCGATGGTGCCCTCATCTTTGCATCATCATTTAAATCAAAACCTTCTTTTTAAAAAGTTAAATCAATGAAAAACTTACTTATTATCATCATCACCCTGGTATCGTTTAGTGCCTTTGCTCAGGTCACACCACAAAAAAATACTACTTCTGAAATAGAAGGCTTCAAAAACAGGTTGAGCTTTCCGGTAATCATTTTGTCCAATCTTTGGGAAGAGAACGACAGGATCAACACAAAACACATTGAACTACATTACAAGCGAAAAATCACTTCCAAAGACTACGTAGGGATTAAGTTTGCCAGCTGGCGATTGTTCCAGCCTATGGGTATCCTTTGGTGGGACGGCCTTTTGGATAAGATCGATTCTGAAACTGAG
>JAGQWW010000519.1 GCA_020436955.1 Saprospiraceae bacterium
AGACTCCCTTGATTTTGTGAAGGTGTATCCAAACGCTTACGGCGTAGCAGGTACCTTCCCATTTGGACTTGATAAAAGAAATGAGGAGATATTGCTGTTTGATCCACATGGAGCATTTGTCGATTCGGTAAGTTATAACCTGGCTCCAAGAGACTCCATTTTCACCCTATCATTAGTACTTCCTGAGTTGGATAATAGTCGTTCCGGAAATTGGGAAATTAGAAATGGATGGGGTACACCTAATACCGGCAACCCTTATTTCATGACCAGCGTAGTCCAATACAAACAAAAGTTATGGATGGAGATCGGCGGTTTGTTAGCTGTACTGATGCTCGGATTGTTATCCCTGTATCTTAGAACTAAAGGAGTTTTTTAATTCCTTCAGGCTTATAAACTTATTATTGTCAACAATTCTGGCAACTACCTCATCTTTTGCATTCACAAAAAACAAGTCTTCGTCCTCATCCTTTTGACCTTTTACTGTCAATTTGGGATTGACCATATCAAAGTCCAGTTCATTGTATTCAAACAAGGTCCATTCACCCCAATTGTATTCCAGTGCTGTTAAGTTTTCTACCCAGTCTCCACTGTTCATATAGCAAACATTGCCAGCATCGGTCTTCACATTGCGCATTTGAGGACGGTGGATGTGCCCACAAATTACACAATCATATTTCTGCTCAGCTGCTAATTGAATTGCAGTATTTTCAAAATCTGCAACAAATTTCACTGCTTCCTTCACACTGCTTTTCACTCTTTTTGCCAGAGAGATTCGAGACATCCCAAATTTCACACGGATGTTATTGACAAAGCGATTGAAAAGAATCAACCAGTCATACCCTTTACCGCCCAATCTTGCCAACCATGGTGAATATTGGATGAATACATCAAAGATGTCCCCGTGGAAAATCCAGTATTTTTTATCGTTTAATTGTAAGATCAACTTATCACGAAGGTGGATATTACCCGAAGAGAAATCTGAATAGCGGCGCAAAGCATCATCATGGTTACCGGTAATGTAATACACCTTGGTGCCTTTGTTAGACATCTTAAGGACCTGTTGTATCACTGCCATGTGTTCTTTTGGAAAGTAGCTTTTTTTGAATTGCCACATATCGATAAAATCACCATTGAGGATGAGTTTATCCGGCTTGATGCTCTTAAGGTAGGCAAGCAGTTCTTTTGCATGGCAACCATAGGTGCCCAAATGCACATCTGAGATAACTACAATTTCAACTTCGCGTTTCATAAGGATACGTTCGTTAGATTTCTGGGGACAAAGTTCCCAGTTGATTGTTAAACGATTATGAACACGTGATTATCAAATGATTAAAGTTTTATAGATGGCGGTAGCCGGTAGCCGGGGTACGGTGGCCGGTAGGGGGAGGGGCGATGGGATTTAGATTTTTGAATTTTGGTTTTTGAATTTTGGTTTTTGAATTTTGATTTTAAAAAGGGTCCTGGAGCTTATATCCAGGACCCTTTTTAGTAAGAAAACGTAGCGTTTTTCGTGTCCGTAGAGGTGAATATTTCTCATCACCATAGAGGGCAATAAAGGCGCTTCCCGCACACCGCATACCTAACACCGCATCCCCCATCCCCCATCCCGCAATAAAAAAAGGCCAGCAGAACAATCCGCTGACCTTTTTTATATGCTAAAAGCCAATAGCCAAAGGCTAAAAGCCATTCTTACACTGTACCTAGATCCTGTCTGATCTTATTCAAAGCAGAACCTGCAATAACCCAGTCAATTTGTGCCTGGTTGTAAGTATGTGCTACTTCAAATTGGTCGCTGGTTCCATCCGCGTGGTGCAATACCACTGTCAGGTTTTTACCAGGAGTCATATCATCAAAACCAAGGATATCGATTTGGTCATCTTGTCTTACTTTTTCGTAATCTGCAGGATTAACAAAAGTAAGAGCCAACATACCTTGTTTCTTCAGGTTGGTCTCGTGGATACGCGCAAATGATTTAACGATCACTGCTTTTACACCAAGGAACCTTGGCTCCATGGCTGCGTGCTCCCTAGAAGAACCTTCACCGTAATTTTCTTCACCAAAAACCACTGTACCGATACCATTTTGCTTATAGGTTCTTCCTGAATCAGGAACAGCCATATAATCACCGGTTTCCATATTCAAAACCTTGTTGGCTTCTTCATTGAAGTAGTTTATTGCACCAATCAAACAGTTGTTAGAGATGTTTTCAAGGTGACCACGGTACTTCAACCATGGTCCTGCCATAGAGATGTGGT
>JAGQWW010000520.1 GCA_020436955.1 Saprospiraceae bacterium
CAATGATGTTTTGGAAAATGCTCATATGGAAAGAGCAAATGGTACAATCAAAAATGAATATTTGAATAGATGGGAAATCAAAAGTGAAAAAGAACTTAGCCGAAGATTAAATGCAGCCTGTGAAGGATATAATAATCGAGCTCACAAAAGTTTGAGCAAGAAAACACCAATAGAATTTGAATTAGAATTAAAAGAAACTCCTGAAAATAAGAGAGCGGTTTTAGAAGTATTTACAGTTGAAAAGTCAATTCATAATCAAAACCAGTTAACCTTATTTCCAGGTTTATAATTAACAAAAAAGGTCAACCTATTTTAGGCACACACAGTTTTCGAAAATATTAAAAGCAGGAGTTGAGGTTCAGCTCCTGCTTTTTTTTATCTGGATGCTGGATGCTAGTTGCTAGTTGCTAGTTGCTGGATTCTGGATGCTAGTCATTGAATGGGTTTCTCCCATATTACGTAAAAGACTTTTGTCCTTCGATGTTACCTTTGGAAAGACCTATTAGAGTTATGAAACTTGGTGAATGATTTCTGATGGTGAAAACATATTTTATTTTTCGTATATCGTCATTCGTAACCCGTAAATTGAGCAACTAGCAACTAGCAACTAGCATCCAGTAACCATTTTTATACTTCCCGGCAATTCTGTTTCGACACCTTTATCCGGTTGCGGTTTTCCATAGATGGTTTCAATCGGGAGTAATCCGGCCCAATAGGGTAGGGTCATGTCTTCTTTGTCATCGTTGACGCCTTCGGCTCTGATTTTAGCTGAGGCTGACTCGATTTGTAAGGCCAATACTGTGGTTGCTTTTAACTCTTTTTCAGAAGGAGAGCGGCATTCTTCCCAGCGATCTTTTAAGATTTGATTTGAAATGGCTTTGAGGCCTTCCATTTTTTCTTCTCCGGTCGCAATGGTAGCTTTTCCAAACAATACCACCGAATGGTAATTCATGGAATGATGGAAGGCAGAGCGGGCCAGGACCAGCGCATCAACCTTTGTTACAGCAACTGCAGCAGGTAAACCATTTTCGAGGTGTTGCAACATGCGGCTGGTAGTGGCACCATGGAAATAAATGGTATCTTCTATTCTTCCGTATGCGGTTGGAATGATAAAAGGATGGCCTTCCATGGAAAATGAAACATGGCAAAGGAAGTTTTTATCCAGGATACCGTAAATGGTTTCCTTATCGTATTGGCCCCGTTTGGGAATACGTTTTACCGTATTACGGCTGGTCTTTTCAAATGATTCCATGGTTTAAGGCAGATATCTTTCGTTGGTAATTTTGATGTGGTGTTCTACATGACCTGCTATGATGAAGGCAAGCGCACGCGTGCTGACCGGGTTGTTGCTGGCTTGACCTATTTCTGTCCACATTTGGTCTGTGCAATGCTCGAAAAAGGATAAGGTAGCAGCTCTAACCGCTTCAAATTCAGCAATAATGGAAGCAGCGGTTCGGTTGTTAGCATCAGAATTAGGTACATATTCATCCTGGTCAAATCCGGGAAGGGCCGTTTTATCGCCTCGTCCAATGCGCAAGGCACGGTAGGCAAAAATTCTTTCGGTATCAATTACATGGATCCAGGATTCGGCCAGGGTCCATTTGCCCGGCTGATAGGCATAGGTCCATTTTTCGGCGGGAATACCTCTCAAGTAGTCAAGGGTGGATGCCATTTGATTTTTTAAAAATGGGACAATTGAACCATCAGGGACGAGGCCTATATATTTCCCATAATAAGGTGCAAATTCGTTGGTGTCTGGTCTGCTCATATTATTATTTTTAAAAGAAAACTACCCAGGTTGAAAAACCGCTTGAAAAGTTAAGAAAGTGATGCTTTTCTCCTGCAGGAACAAATAGGAAGTCCCCGGCTTTTACTTTTTCAATGCTTCCATCTCTGTCGAAATCAGCATTGCCATTTGCTATGAAATAAAATTCGTCCTGCAAATGCGGTTGTTGGGAATCCTTGTCTTTCGGTTGGTAAAACTCTACCGATACATTCCCTTCCCGAAGCAGGATTTGTAGGATTTGTTGATTTTCAGAACTTATTTTTTCGGATGTTGACTTGGGGATGCTTATATCGTAAGGAGTGGTAAAGATTTGTTTTAGGTGGTGTTCCAGATGGTCCACATAATCTTTAACCAGAAAAGCCAGGTCTGCTTCAGAAGAATCCGGTAAAACAATGGGAGTTTTCCAGGTGGATTCTGTGTAGTTTTTCCAAAGAGAAACGATTTGCCGGTTGAGGCCTACC
>JAGQWW010000521.1 GCA_020436955.1 Saprospiraceae bacterium
TTTATGTTAGCTGGAATATTGGGCGCCAAGGCCCAGGATTTCAAAGTAGGTTTTCAGGTTAGTCCTAGTTGGTCATGGATGAAAACCGACGAAACATACATCAATCCAAACGGCTCCTTGCTTGGATTGAAATTAGGGGCAGTCGGAGAATATTACTTCAGAGATAATTACGCCTTCACTACCGGTCTTGGATTTTCATTTAATTCAGGTGGAAAACTTTTATACGATTATGGTGGAAGAATCTGGACCCGCACAGAATTGGATCCGGGATTGGAAACTCTTCCTGCAGGAGCAAATTTTAAATACTCTATTCAATATGTTGAAATTCCCTTTGGTTTGAAAATGAAAACAAGGGAGTTTGGGTATGTTAAATACTTCGCTGAAATTCCTGTTTTGACCTTTGGATTTAAATCTCAATCGAGAGGAACTATCCAGGCAACAGGCATCGATGAAACCGAAAAACTCAACATCAAAAAAGAAGTGAATAGCATAGCGCTATCATGGGGAGTTGGTGCAGGTTTGGAATACAGCATTAGCCAAAACACAGCCTTGATAGGTGGATTGTATTTCCAACAATCATTTACAGATATAACAGACGACAACGGAACTTTGATCAATAAAAGTGGTACTGAAATAGCAAATGATTCCAAAGGAACCATTCAGGCCATTACCCTTCGCCTGGGAGTGATGTTTTAATAGTCTATGTCGAATACCCTCAAATCCCGTTTGAAAGAAAAAGCAAAAGAACTTGGTTTCTTTCAAACGGGAGTTGCGGCAGCCGGCCCTCTGGAGAAAGAAGCCCGGCTCCTTGAAGAATGGCTAAACAGAGGTTATCATGGAAAGATGACCTACATGGAAAACCATTTCGAACTCCGTACCAATCCGCAAAAGCTCGTTCCCGGAGCGAAATCTGTTCTTACCTTTTTATGCAATTACCACCAGGAAGAAAAACAAAAAGATCCGCTGGCGCCCAAGCTTGCTTCCTATGCCTTTGGAAAGGATTATCATTTCGTTATAAAAGATAAATTAAAATGGCTTTTGTCCTGGCTGGAAGAAGAAGTCGGGCAAATTGAAGGCAGAGGTTTTGTAGACAGTGCACCGGTAATGGAAAGAGCCTGGGCTGAGAAAACCGGTCTTGGTTGGGTCGGGAAAAATACCTTGATCATTCATCCAAAAGCTGGTTCCTATTTTTTTCTGGCAGTTTTGATTACCGATCTTGAATTAGAACCTGATGTAGCCATCAAAGATTATTGCGGAACCTGTACCAGATGCATAGACGCCTGCCCTACCGACGCCATCCATGCTGAAGGGCCATTGATGGATGCCAGTAAATGCATTTCTTACCTTACAATAGAATTAAAAGAGGCAATCCCGGAAGCGTTTAAAGGAAAGATGGAAAATTGGATGTTTGGCTGCGACATCTGTCAGGAAGTTTGTCCCTGGAATCGTTTTTCAAAACCGCATCAGGAGCCGGCATTTGAGCCTGACCAACGTATTCTTGACTTTACAAAAGAAGATTGGGAAGAAATAACAGAGGATGTCTTCAAAGAGATTTTTAAAAAATCAGCTGTAAAAAGAACCAAGTTTTCAGGTTTGAAAAGGAATATTTCTTTTTTAAAAAAGTAATTACCTGAAGTCGATTTCAGTATTGTCCCCAATATTCAAACTTTGCCGAAGACCGGTTATCGAAGTGTCATTTCCTATTACTGATTGCTGCAAAACTACTTCTTTGATGGCAGCGAAATTTCCGATAATAGAATTTTTGATTATCGAATCATCAGCAACTACATTGTTTCCGATAGTGACATGAGGACCAATGATGGAATTTGAGATCCTGCAATTTTCTCCAATGCTTACCGGATGGATTATGATAGTATTGTCAAAATCAGGAGTGTCAGTTGATGCATAACCTTCCTTGTCCAACAACATGGCATTGGTTTCCAGCAATATTTCCTTTTTTCCACAATCAAACCAGTTGTTGACGGTGACCGTTTCAAAATGATCTCCCTTTTCAATCATGTGCTGCAACACATCAGTCAAAGGGTATTCACCTTCCGTTCTATGGTCATTTTTAATAATAAACCTTAGAGAATCGAGGAAGGAAGAAACGGCTCTAATCTTATAAAAACCAACCATTGCAAGGTTGGACTTAGGAATGTTGGGCTTTTCAACGACTTTGGAAACATTTCCATCCTCGTCCATTTCAACCACTCCAAACTCTCTTGGATCTGCAACTTTTTTCACAC
>JAGQWW010000522.1 GCA_020436955.1 Saprospiraceae bacterium
TTGGACTGGAATAAAAATCTCCTCTATAACCGGTATTGTCAAAATCTGCAGGAGTACGCAACAGACCCAGGTGCAAACCAGAGGAAGATGCGCCTCTCAAAATACGATTGGAGATACTTTTGGTATAAGCTACTGATGCCTTTAATTTAATCTTTTCAGAAAGGCGATGACTGGCATTTACCCTCGCAGTTGTACGACGATAGCTGGAATTATTACGGATGATTCCGTCTTGATTCATGTCGCTCAAACTGGCGAAAATGGTACTATTTTCATTTCCACCTGAAAAGCTGAGGTTATTTTCCCAGAAGTGACCATTTTGAAAGATTTGATCAAAATTTTGGTCGTTGAATAACTCCTGAGAGTTTTTACTGAGTATAGGGTAATAGGTATTCCCATCTTGATCCACATAAAACTGACCGTTGGTGTCCAATTCATCTTGTCCACCCGGGCGGTCCGATATTTTATCGCCCCATGAGTCTCTTGCTCTGGCGTTGAACACACCATTATCACCCTGTCCAAAAGTAGTTTGCTGAGGATAACGACGATTGATTTGGTCAATCGAGTAGCTGGTCTTATAATTTACCGATAGTTTTTTATTGTAATTGCCGCTCTTGGTTCTGATAACAATTACACCACCCAGGGCACGTGTTCCCCACAATGCAGCAGCAGAAGCTCCTTTTAAAACGGTTACACTTTCGATGTCATTTGGATTGATATCGTTAAGCCTTGATTGAGCGGCGAAAATTTCCTGAACCCCTCTGGAATCATTGCTAATCGGTACGCCGTCCACTACAATCAAAGGTTGTGCATCGCGATCAATGGTGGAGATCCCACGAATTTGAATGTAGGCTCCTCCCCCCGGGTCACCGGAATTTCGGGAAATCCGAACCCCTGATGCTTTTCCGGAAAGTGAATTAATCATAGTTGATTCTGCAGCTCCGGTTACCACGTTCGAAGAAACTTTTGAATTGGCATATCCTAATTCATCTTCTTTTTCTTCAAAGCCGAGTGCCGTTACCACCACTTCGTCCAGAAGTTCTGCATTTTCTTCCATTTCCACATTTATGATAGTAGTGCCTGCCACCGAGCGTGTTATGGTTGTAAGTCCGGTGTAACGGAAAGAAAGTTCTGCATTTTCTCCGGCGACTTTTACAGTGTATCGTCCATCCAGATCTGTTACGGTACCGTTGGAGGTACCAACTTCGATGACGTTTACACCAATCAGTGGAACGCCATCTACATCTTTTACTTCACCTGTGATAGTCTTCTGTGCTGTCAAGGAAAATGACAGGAGCGCAAAGACACAGGTTAAGAAGGGTAGTAAAGGTTTTTTCATAATTCGCCTATTTAGGTTTATCACATTTTGCTGTTAGAGCTTTAAGGTTCTAATTAAATTAAATTTGTCTGGCTTGTCGGGGCATGTTCCCGCAGGTTCACGAGAATATGTTACATTTGAAAGGATAATTACTGCTTTTCCGGGCACTAAGATAAAGAAGTACTTTTTTAAAAATTGAAATTTTATTCTGTAAAAAATTAGTGAATCAAAACTTTATACCGTTTTACACAATTTTACATCCATTAGATAACGCATGTCAGAGAGTAATCAGGCAAGGTTTTTAGAAAAACTGGAGGAGAAATACGGCAATTGGAGCAAGCCTACTTCCAGATTCGGCAATACCTCTTATGGAGAGATTGCAAAGGCCCTGAGTATATCTGCCAGTCAGTTTTCGAAGTTGATTTATGGCACAGCAACAGAAGGGATGTATATCCGGTCCATTGAAAATATAAATCGACTACTCACACGGGAAGCTTTACGAGAAGAAAGGGATGTTACACTGGCAGAAAATGAGGCCTTAAAAGCTAAACTGGAACAAATATCCAGTAGACGTTCCGGATTGGAAAAGTACAAATGGCTATCCGTGATTTTGTTTGCCTTGTTGTGTGTAGTTTCCCTTTATTGGTACAATGCCAAATCCCATAAACCTGTTGCCAAGAAATCTGAAAGCACTCATCCATTAGGTGCCTTTTTTGATAAAGAATACGATGCAAACTTTAATTCTCCTTACCTGGATATCGGAGAGGTTCAAAACTTTTGTCCCTGTAGCGGTTTTGAAGGGCATTGGTCATTGGACAAAACCTATAAATTGCCCCTTCCCGGTACCAGAAAACCCGGGGTATACTACGTAGCCAAAAGTGCTGACGTTCGCATGAAATGTTCCCGATATGATACAGTTGGGGTT
>JAGQWW010000523.1 GCA_020436955.1 Saprospiraceae bacterium
TTATGAGGGCATGGATGAATTTCCCGATGTACCTACCGAAGTAAGAAATTCCTGGGAGGCTAAGTTTGAAAAAGAAGGATTACCCATTTTACAAGACGCTTTAAAAAAACTGGACCCGGATTATTTCGATGAAGTAGACCTACAAAATCCGGTTCGATTGATACGTGCCTTGAGTGTTTGCACGGTTAGTGGACAATCTTATTCCTCTTTTAGAAAAGCGAAAAAGCAGGAAAGGCCCTTTGAAAGCTTGTTGATTTATCTGGATTGGCCAAGACAGATTTTGTATGATAGAATCAACCGCAGAGTGGACCAGATGTTAGCTGAAGGATTGGAAGAGGAAGTCAGGTCATTGCTACCCTATCGCCATTATCAGGCCCTGCAGACGGTTGGTTATCCTGAATTTTTCGCCTATTTCGATGGTGAAATCACTTATGAAGAAGCAGTCGAAAGGATGAAAATGAATTCCCGACGATATGCAAAAAGACAAGGCACCTGGTTTAGGAAATACGGAGAATGGAAAACCTTCTCCGGTGAACATCCGGAGAAGGTTTTGCCCCGGGTTGAAACCCGATTAAAAGAACTTAGTCTTTTTGATTAAATCTTCTTGTTAGGGAAGTCAGTAATAATTCCGTCAACCCCCATATCTTTCAATTGCTGCATAGCTTCCTGATCATTTACGGTCCAGGGAATCACTTTCATACCCATATCATGCGCCTTTGTCACCATATCCTTGGTACACAGTAAATAATAAGGACTATAAATTTCCGGTGTATACCCCAACTTTTGCACATTGCTTTCCATTCCATCCGCATTGTCGACCAACAAGGCTACCGGCATATCCGGGTCCTGTTTTTTGATTTCTTTTAAAATAGCAATATCAAAAGACTGTAGGTTAACCATTTTATGCATTCCGGCTTCATTCACTTCTTTCAAAACCAGAGAAACAAAGGTAGATGGCTCAGGTACATACACTCCGACCCAATCAGCTTTACTTTTGATTTCCAGGTTGAAATATGGAAAAGTAAACTCAGGCTGCTTGGACATAGATTTTGCCAGGTTGAAAATTTGCTTCAATAAGGGCTTATGAGCCTTCATTTTTCTTTGGTCAGGAAAATCAGTATTACCCTTCGATCCACAATCATATGAGCGAACGATATCGTAATTCATTTGAAAGATATTGAGGTTCAACTCCTCATCTTCCGAAATGTCATTGCCTTTGTAATCCTGGCAAAATTTGGCATTGATCCAAGGTTCGTGGGATACAACAACCTGGCTATCTTTAGAGATCACCAAATCCATTTCAAGTGTATTGACACCAGCATTTATCGCTTCAGCAAATGCCTGGAAAGTATTTTCCGGCATATATCCTCGTGCACCACGGTGACCTTGCCAGTCAAATTCAACATTTTTGGTCTCCGGCAAATCCATCGGACCAAACATGTCGTCAGAATTTTCAGTCTTTTCGGTTGTATCTCCCATAGATTCGGAATCATTGGTGGAAGGTTCATTACTGCAAGCTACCAGGAAAGAAATTCCAAGTAGTGCTCCTGCATACCATTTCATACATTTATTGTTTATCGTGAGTGGAGGTGATTTGTTGTATTCAAATTCTACGCCAGTCAGTTTACAGCAATTCTTTTCGATGGTCTACATATTGCCTCCACTTGTCCAACACCTGCTGAAAATCTTCCGGCAAATCTGCCTCAAACTGCATGTATTCTTCCGTTCTTGGATGCACAAACCCCAGCGATCTGGCATGCAAAGCCTGACGAGGCATCACCTTAAAGCAGTTCTGGACAAACTTTTTGTAATTGGAAAATATGGTCCCTTTTCTTATTTCTTTCCCTCCGTATCGAACATCACTAAAAATTGGGTGCCCCATGTCAGACATATGTACACGTATCTGATGGGTCCTACCGGTTTCCAGATTACATTCTATCAAACTAACATAATACAATCGTTCTAAGACCTTGTAATGCGTTACCGCCCACTTACCACCTTCCATGTCCTCATCATAGACCGAATTTATCAGTCTGTTTTTCGGATGCCTTCCAATACGGTTTTGAATGGTGCCTTCTTCTTCTTCCGGTTCACCCCATACCAGGGCCCAATATCGACGATAGATGCTATGTTTAAAAAATTGTTTGGCCAGGTGATTCATGGCTTCTTCTGTTTTAGCCACTACCAATAGTCCGGAGGTGTCCTTGTCGATTCTATGTACCAAACCCAGCCTG
>JAGQWW010000524.1 GCA_020436955.1 Saprospiraceae bacterium
TTCAGATCTCAAAAGTAGTAATTTTTACTTAAAAGTGTTTGGATTTAAACATAGCATCTCAAGGGGGCGGCTAGATTGTTCGGTGTTTGGTTCTCGGTTTTCGGTTTTTGAATATTAATTCTTGAAGAGAAATTCCAACCTGACTCCATTCACCTATTGTCACCCCCCAACACCCTTCAGGGGGCGGCTGATGCTTAGTAGCTACTAGCGATTGGCACTCGGCTTTTTACAAATCAAAAATCAAAAACCAAGATTCAAAAATCCTCCATCCTCCATCCTTCATCTTCAATCCCAAATCACACTTCATACCTCATACTTCATACCTCTAATTCCTAACCCTATCCTGTTCATCGCTGGATCCGTTTCGATTTGAATTGGTATTCCGACGGGTTGATTTACCAAATCGCCATGAAAAGGTGAAAGTGACCCTTCTTGAATCAAAGGTGCTATTCCAATCAGCATCAGTCAGTCGGAGGTTGTTGATGATGCCATCTCCGACACGGGTATAAAAGAGGTCACTTACATTGAGGCGAAGACTGCCGGCATTATTGAGAATGTTTTTTCTAAAGCCTATGTTGACTTGCCCATACGCTTTGAGTAGCAATTGAGCATAGACGAGGTCGCTTCGATACAATCCGGTCAAATCAGCGCTCCATCCTTTGGGGAATTTGAAACTATTGGTTGCTGACAGATAATAATACGTGCCTTCTGAATTGAGTTGTTCTGTGTATAATTGACTTTCAAATTTCAAGTGAGAAAGTTCAAGGTAGGTGTTTAGGTTGTACCATTTAGTGACCGGGAAACTACTTTCTACAGAAAGACTTAAGGTTTGATTGCTGGCGATATTGCCAGGTCTGCTGTAGTATATGCCATCCCTGATTTCAAGCGTTTCATTGATGCCATCAATTGTTTTTGAATAATTAAGCGTAGTAGTAATAATGTTTTTAAAATTATGGGCCAATGATAAGTTGTGAGAATAGGTAGGCAAAAGATTAGGATTGCCTGCGTAAAACGTAAATTTATCCAATGGACTGATGAAAGGGTTTAGGTCCTGGAAATAAGGACGGTCTATTCTCCTGCCATAGGAAAAAGTCAGGGTGTTATTGGAGGCGGAATCCATTTTCCAACTGGCATAAAAAGTAGGGAATAGAGAGGTGTAATTCCTTGTGAAACTGGTGTCGGGCTTTTCTACATTGCCTAGCTGATTACCCTCCAATGTTGTTGTTTCCAATCGAAGTCCTCCTTGCACATCTATCCTTCCAAATGACCTGGAATAATTGAGGTAAGCAGCATTAATCCATTCGTCATATAAAAACCGATTGCTTAAATCGTAATCAGGTTCTGTTACGCCATCTACAGTAGTCGCATATATTGCTTCATTGTCTGTTTTGGTAAATGCAGTTTTTAAACCTGCTTCAAACCTGGCTCCTTGTGGCAGCATTTTAATCAAATCTGACTTTGCTGCATAAATGTCAATGGAGGAAGGAATATAACCGGTTATCAGGTCACGGAAATCCAAATTTCCATTCGGGCCATAGATGAAATTATTGAAGTCCTGGTCCGAACCGGAAACATAACCGGCATAATCCGCATCAATGGACCAGGTAGACCCAATGCTATCCAATTTATGATTGAAATAGAGGTTGTACACCTGGTTTTTGAAGGTTCGCTTTGTATTGTTATCTGCGATAACGGTTTGAAGCAAATTCCCTTCAGCGTCTTCTACAATGGCTGTATTGTCCACATTGTGATCTGCAGGGCCATTATTAAACCTGAAGGATACGCCCAAAGTGGAGCGGTCCGATAAATAGTAGTCCAATCCAAGGTTAGTGTTGAGGTATTGCCCTTCCCTGTATCCTCTCGAATTTTGAGAAAAAGAAGAGGTGGGTTCATTTTGTTCATCTCGGTAATAACGGTTGATATTCAAATCCTGGAAAGAGGTCCAGAAGCCTCCAAATACATTGGCGGTTATACCAATTTTGTTTTTGTTGTAATTGAGATTCAAACTGTTGTTGCTCGCGTTGTATATACCCTGGCGATAACTCAGCGATACATTACCATGAACGCCTTGTAATTTGTTCTTTTTTAAAATGATATTTATAACCCCTGAATTACCGGCAGCTTCATATTTCGCCGGAGGGTTGGTCATTATCTCAATGCTTTTTACCGAACCCGCGGGTAAGGATCGTAAGTAACTCTCCAACTCAGTTCCTGAAAGGTAAGATGG
>JAGQWW010000525.1 GCA_020436955.1 Saprospiraceae bacterium
AGTTGGACCAGTATACCCATCCATTCTCCATATCGTTTACAGGTACACCGTCGACCATTACGGCCACATTTCTTTGATTGAATCCTCTGATGGTAACTCTTGCATCTCCGTCTCCACCTCCGGTCTGGGTAGCGTAAGCACCGGGAGTACTATTCAAAATCATTGGCAGGTCCTGCGATGCCAGTTCTTCCTTCAATTTGATACTGGGGATAGTAGAAAAGGCAACCGGCGTTTCTCTTTCCTTGGCGATATCGGCTACTACGACTACTTCGTTCAGTACCATACCTTCCAATCCTATTTCGACCCGTTGGTTTTTGTCCATGGTGATGTTGGCCGATTTTGCGGTATATCCGACGTAGGAATACGTGATTTCATAATCACCGGCAGGCAATTCCAGACTGAACGTTCCGTCAAAGTCGGTAACGGTACCTTTTTCATTGGCGGTGATGGTGGCTCCGATAAGTGGCTCACCGGTAATATCGTCGGTGATGGTGCCGGAAAGAGTGAAATTTTGAGCTGCTGCAAAGGTAGAAAGGCAGGCAAGGGCGAGGGTTACAACCAAATTTTTCATTGCAATGCTTTTAAAAAAGAAACGACGCAAAATGCGCCGTTTCTAAGGGAATTACTTTTTGGGATAGATCTTTATTTGACCAATTTTCTTGAAATCATTCCATATTCACCCAGGTCAAGTACCAGGGTATAACATCCTTTTTGAAGGTCACCGGTTGCTACTGTAAAAGTACCAGTGTTATTACCCGGATATACTGAATGAACCAATTGTCCTGTCAAGTTAAATAATTGTGCAGATTTAACAGCATAAGCAGACTCAATGGTCAATGTATTGCCTTGTAGCGGATTAGGATAAACCTGCACCTCTACCTGGTTGAAATTATCTTTTGTGCCGGAGGTTGCACAATCTGAATCATGTGCACCTAAGTAGATAAAGGTATTTTTCGGATAGCTTTCCCACTGGGTAGCATCAAAGGTATCTCCTAATAGAAACACCACTGGTCCTGTTCCTTTTTTGACTTCTTTTTTTCTAACCAAAGTTCTGTCTCTGGTTACCCAATAGCCATTCTCATCCACCCATGCAGGTTCGCCGATGGTATTTTCCGGGTCTTCACCAATTACACCAATTACATCAATGATGTTAGAACCATCAGGAGCAACATCGGTACCTTTGATAAGGGCAACAGCATCGTTACCATTCCAGTACAATGCATTGTTGATATTATATATAGGCGTAAGAAAAACATCTCCCTTACCTTCCAAATCAAGGAAGTCATGGTATTCAGTACCTACCAGAGGAGTTCCACCTGCATCATATTGTACGCAGTAGATGGTATCGCCTGTTTCCTGATCGATAATTGGTTCCATGGTAACCTCATCCAAACAAACATCCCATAATTGGTAACCATTCCAGATTGGAGTTTCCAAACCGGTACCCATCTGATCTCTTTTATCGATTACAATAACAAATGCATCATTTGGCTCTATGAAATTACCTGCAGGAATTTGTACACCGGTAAACTCAGTGCTACCGTTAGAAAATCTACCTACAGAATATTGTGAAAGGTCAATAGTTTGGTCGGTTGGATTGTAAAGCTCCAAGGCGCGGTTGTTACCGTATCCTTCAATGTATTCTGAAATGAACAACTCGCCACAATCCTGGCTGAACAATGCTGAAGTAGCTAAAACAAAAACAAAAAATGTAAAAATCCTTTTCATGGTCAATTAGGTTGTTGATTATTTGGCGCTAAGGTAGGGAATAGGATTGTAACTGCTTTGTAATTTTTTAGTTAACTCTCTCTTCTGCTATCAATTTAACAGCAGCTTGAGGTGTGTTGACCGGCAGACGACAAACATGGTCCCTACAGACATAGATAGTGTTCTGATTTTTAACAAATTTATCGCTGAGTAAAGGTAAAGTGCTGGGTGTACCAGATCCTGCAAAAACAATGTCGGGTTGAAATCCGTGATTCAATTCCAGAAGGTCATTTTTAAAATGGTCTCCCATCACTACCACTTCCAATCCTGGATTTCCCATTAGCATAGCCAATTTGAGCCAATGGAAATAATCGTAAAAAACTGCTTCTTCGGTTGCAATTTGATATACCTGTCTTACTGCATCATATGCGATGTCCAGATATTTTTGTTCGCCACTTAGTTTGCCCAGTTTGTACAATGCTTCCGCAAAAAGTGCATTGGAGGAAGGAATGACATTG
>JAGQWW010000526.1 GCA_020436955.1 Saprospiraceae bacterium
TGGATTCCCTCCTGAACCTCCATTGATATTGGTTGAGGCGGCATTATTTCCCTGTTGTGGGTCAGCGGGTACAACATTATTGACAGCAACCGGGAAGGTAATTGGATCGGTAGTAAGTAAAAACAAGGTAACATCCACAGTCTCAATTTGGCCGGGTGCAAGATTATTAACTTGCCAAATCCCTGACCAGGAGTCATAGGTTCCTCCGGACACGGTTTGCCCGACAAATGCCAATCCATTTGGAATGGTAATATCAGCACTAACATTGCTTGCGGTTGCTGAACCAACATTTTCCAATTGTATGGTAAAGGTGACATTGGTATAAATGGAAACCGGATTATGGTCTGCGGATATCTGAATAGAAATATCAGGTTGGGCTTGCACCAAAATGCCTAAAAATAGCATGCAGATAACAGAGCATAGCCTTACAGCCCCCTGCTGTAGGTAGTGGGAAGTCATAGTTTTTGTTTTTCATCAGGTAATAATAGAGGGAGACCTGTGATTAAAGGCTGTTTTTCGCCCTTAACAATTCAATTGACAAATGTAAAGCATTATCCATGACCATTGATACCATAATGGAGGTATTTAATGGGGCTGGGTTTTCAGCATATGCGCGTATTCTTTTTTAAATTTTTGGACTTTGGGGTTGATTACAATCTGACAGTAGGCCTGGTCAGGGTTGTCATTGAAATAATTTTGATGGTAAGTTTCGGCAGGATAGAATGTAGTAGCCGGTACTATTTCTGTTACTATAGGATCGTTCCACAGGGTAGGAGCAAAGTCTGTTTTTACGCGCTCTGCAATTTCTTTTTGAGTGTCACTGTGGTACATAATGCTAGAGCGATATTGGGTGCCGCGGTCCGCACCCTGGCGATTGAGTGTAGTAGGATCATGGGTTGTAAAAAACACTTCCAACAAAAATTCAAAACTGACTACATCAGGGTCAAAATGTACCTGGATTACTTCTGCATGACCCGTAAGTCCCGAGCAAACTTCACGATAAGTAGGGTTTTTGATCTTTCCTCCTTCATATCCTGAGATAACCTTGTGTACTCCTTTAATATCCTGGAAAACAGCTTCTACGCACCAAAAACAACCGGCACCCAGCGTTGCAATTTCCATTTTTCCATTAGTCATATGAATCCTGATTTTCTTGTAAAAATGCTTTTTTAAAAGGATGATTACCTTCTGTGTGTCAGGGTAAACACCTAAAAATGCATGTTGTTTTTTAAAATTTGCTCCTTGTTTTATTCCTTTTTTGCGGAAGAACTTGAAATTCAGCGCCTTAGCCAATTGGATTTCTAAGTGGGATTGTTATATTTGTTAGGCTCACCTACAATGAACAAACAATTTTCAATATGGGATTCACGCTTCCGGAACTGACTAAACGTTATTACACTACCGCAGAGGTATGTAAGATGTTTGGTATTACCAGAGCGACCGTCCGATATTGGGAAGAAAAGTTCCCGCAATTAAATGCCCACAAATTCAACAACGGCGAACGCCGTTTCCTCGCCGACCAGGTCCGCATGATCGAACAAGTCTATCTGTTGGTCCGTGAAAAAGGCTACACCATCCAAGGCGCCCAACAAGAATTAAGCGATAACAAAAAGTGGTACAAACAAAAGGAACAAGTACTCGAAAAACTCAGAGAGATTAGGACAGGACTTGAGGAGTTGAGGAGGACGTGAATCAGATGGGGGATTGGAGATTGGGGATGAGGGATGGAAGATGAAGGATGAAAGATGTTTACGATTTACGGAAAGCTAATGGCTAAAAGCAAGAATTATCCCTAAGCTCTATATTCCCTTCAACAAGCTTAGGGAACAAGATGGAAAAGCATCTTTTGCCTTCAAATAAGCTCTTCCTATGAATTCGTAGAAATCTTAGTTGCCTGAGCTTGTCGAAGGCAACGGCAGGAATTACGATATTCACCAGTTATAAATTGAATTTCCAATTTCAAAAGCCAATGGCTAACTGCCCCCAAAGACTAAAGACCTCTAAGAGTACATGAAACCATAAATCTTAATTCGTAAATCCCATTAACCCATTAACCCATTACCCACTAACCCACTAACCCATTCCTCAAATATCCCCATTACCCCTATTCCGCTTCTTCCCCTGACTTTCCCCGATTTTTCCGCGCTTTAACTTTTGCCATCCCCTAATTTCATCTTACTTTTGCCCGCGTTCTTAAACCTCAGGAGACTTTTGAGGGTTA
>JAGQWW010000527.1 GCA_020436955.1 Saprospiraceae bacterium
TTTTTTGCCGGTTTCCCATTTAAATTTTACGTAAACAATATTTTAAAACGAGAACATGAAATATCGCAAGATGTTCCTGACTTAAAATTCTGAGGTAAAATGAAACTGGACTTTTGGATGATTTTCCTGTGTCATCTTTAACATCCAGGATGACTCCGCAAGGAAGACCAGGTTACCATCTTTGTCGGTAGCCAAATCTCGACGTCTTCTTTCTTTAAATTCCTGGAAAGCATTTTTGTCTTCGCAGGTTACCCAACATGCCTTGTGGAAATTTGCGGGTTCATATTCTACCTTGGCACCATACTCACCTTCAAGACGATATTTTATCACATCAAATTGAAGGTTTCCAACTACACCGATGATTCTTCGTCCGTCAAACTCACGCAAAAAAAGCTGGGCTACTCCTTCATCCATCAACTGTTCCAAACCTTTCTGGAACTGCTTGTATTTCATTGGTTCCTTGTTTTCTACAAAACGGAAAATTTCCGGTGAAAAGGCAGGGATACCTTTAAAGTGAAGACTTTCTCCTTCGGTGATAGAGTCGCCAATCTTAAAATTGCCGGAATCGTATAATCCGACAACATCTCCCGGAAAAGCTTCATCAACAATTTCCTTTTTGGCAGCCATAAAAGATGTTGGATTGGAGAATCGCATCTGTTTCCCCTGTCTTACATGCAGGTAGTTTGTATTGCGCTCAAAGGTGCCGGAACAAATACGCATAAAAGCAATCCTGTCTCTATGTCGAGGATCGATATTGGCGTGGATTTTAAAAACGAATCCTGCAAATTTATCTTCGGTTGGATTTACTACACGCTCTTCTGTAGTTCTTGGTAAAGGATTGGGAGCGATTTGAATAAAGCAATCCAGCAGTTCTTTAACCCCAAAATTATTTACAGCTGAACCAAAAAACACGGGTGAAATTTTACCGTCCAGATAATCTTGTTTATTAAAATCAGGATATACTT
This sequence comes from Saprospiraceae bacterium, assembly GCA_020436955.1. Taxonomy (GTDB): domain Bacteria; phylum Bacteroidota; class Bacteroidia; order Chitinophagales; family Saprospiraceae; genus JAGQWW01. The sequence continues at coordinate 966 of JAGQWW010000527.1, forward strand.
CGTGTAAAATTTCTGATTCTTCCCTCAAGGTTGCTGCGGCACGATTACCAATGTGTTTTTCAAGTTCAGGGTTGGAAAGATCATTGAATTCAATTACCTCGTCATCTTGCTTCCCATGTGGTTTGAAAAGCATCAGCTTCTTTTCAAAAAGATTGTAAACTCCCTGAAAGGTTTGCCCCATTCCAATAGGCCAGGATAGTGGCATCACATGCAATCCCAATTTGGCTTCGATTTCATCCAGCAGATCAAATCCATCTTTACCTTCCCGGTCCAATTTGTTGATGAAAACAATGATAGGTGTGTTTCTCATACGGCAAACACTCACCAATTTTTCGGTCTGTTCCTCCACCCCTTTAGCAACGTCAATCACCACAATAACTGAATCGACAGCAGTTAAGGTCCGATAGGTATCTTCTGCAAAGTCTTTGTGACCAGGTGTATCGAGGATATTTATTTTTAAACCATCATATTCAAATGCCATTACGGAAGTAGCAACAGAGATACCTCTTTGCTTTTCAATTTCCATAAAGTCGGAAACAGTGGTCTTTTTAATCTTATTCGACTTAACAGCACCTGCCACCTGGATAGCACCACCAAAAAGCAAAAGTTTCTCGGTTAGTGTTGTCTTACCGGCATCCGGGTGAGAGATGATGGCAAATGTTTTCCTTTTCTTTATTTCTTCCTGAAGTTTATTACTCATCTGGTTCTTTCAAGTCAATTAAAAAAGCGTGCAAAGGTAGGGAAATATAAGGCTTGTAGGCAGTATAAATGGTCCACAATTCATGGAAAAAGATGATTAAAGGGCGTACATGCGGATGGGAATATCATTTTTAGTCATAAAAGTATCATGCGGTTGAAATGGAAATTCATCTTTTACTAACTCAAAGGTCATTTGGGAAATGTTTACCTGCCCTGGTTTTCCATACGTTTCCATGCGCGAGGCAATATTGACGGTATCACCCCAGATATCGTAGGCAAATTTTTTGGAGCCTACCACACCCGCTACAACAGGCCCTGAATGTATTCCTATCCGGATTTCAAAAATTGGTTTTCCTGCCTTTTGTTGATTTTGAATATCCTTTTTGATAAAATCTCGAATTTCCAAAGCTGCTCGAATTACATTTTTTGCAGCTTCTTTTTCGGAAAGGTCATCCAAACCGGCTGCACACATGTAGGCATCGCCGATAGTTTTTATTTTCTCCAGATGGTATTTGTCGATGATATCGTCAAAAGCCCT
>JAGQWW010000528.1 GCA_020436955.1 Saprospiraceae bacterium
AGCAAATTCAGGTCCCGGCACCATGAGTGCTGCCTTACCCAGGGCCTCACCGATCAGTCTGGTAAATTCCTTATTGCGTTCCGGATGGGGTGATACAGCGTTATAAACACCTTCCATTTGAGGATTTTCCAATGCATGGATAAACATTTGGCACAAGTCATCCAGATGAATCCAGGAGTACCATTGTTTCCCATTCCCAAAATATCCGCCTACATGGAATTTAACCGGTAGCATAATTTTTTCCAAAGCACCACCTTTTGTACTGAGCACAATACCAATTCTAAACCAAACAGTCCTGATTGATGTCTCAGCAACTTTTTTCACGGCTTCTTCCCAAAGCACACAACTTTCCGATAAAAAACCATCATTTCCGGGTGCTTTATCTTCTGTTAGGTTCTCCTCCCCACGATTTCCATAATATCCGATAGCTGCTGCACTGATAAAAGCTGCCGGCTTTTTACCTGCCAATTCAAAAGCAGTTTTTAAAAGAAGTGTACTATCCACCCTACTATCAATGATGACTTTTTTCCGGGAAGTAGTCCAGGGTTTGTCAGCAATCCCGGCCCCGGCCAAATTGATAACCGCATCTGCTTTTGCAATTGCTTCCGGGTCAACAAAACCATTTTTCAAGTCCCATTGATAGGCAGGAAATCTTGCCTCCAGATTTTTACTCCTGCTTAGGTGCAAAACTTTGTAGCCTTTCGATTCCAACATTTCACTCAATCGCTCGCCTACCAGGCCGGTTCCTCCTCCTATTAATATGGTCTTCATGGTTCGAATTTATCCATTGTTTGAAAAGTATCGATTTAACATCCATTTCCTACATTTGTTGAAATTATTTTTAGAATGAATAAGCGCCTCTTTCTTTTAACCGGACTACTAGGTTGTACCCTTTTCCTTTTCGCACAGGATCAAACTACATCTTGGAGCACAGGAATTGAAATTCAGGCCTACCCTACCGGTCAGATATTCGGCCTGACCATTGAAAAGATGTGGAACGAAAAACACGCAGGCCATATCCGCTTGGGATACAATCGGGTACGACATGGCGATGCAGGCGTCCATGATGAAGAATCCGGTGGTGGCTTAGGAGCAACATTTGGCTATCGCAGATATTTCGATCCTGCTTACAAAGCATGGCACATGGGTATACGCACCGACCTTTGGTACAATACCATTGATTGGACGGACGAAATAATCGGAGCTCCATTCAAAACCGGCACCACAAACATCGTTGTAGTACAGCCTACTTTAGAAGGTGGTTATACTTTTCTTTCTAAAAACAATTGGACACTCGACCTTTCCCTGGCCTTTGGAATTGAAATTAATGTATACACGGATGGGGAACCAACCGGCGAAGGACTCATCTTACTCGGTGGTCTAACTGTTGGAAAAAGATTCTAAAATTTGATTTACAGTCACATACATGTGATAAAAAATCTCGCCTGCCTTTCGGCCAAAAGCCAATAGCCAACAGGCAATGGCACTCATTACATAGTAAAAAAAATCGTCAGCACTTAAATACCTTTTTTGTGTGGAAAATTTGGAACTTTTTCCTTCGCAAAAACCGTTTCCTTTCCCGTACCTTCGCCACATCAACAAGAAAACCAAAAACCAACTGCACAATTCCAAAGACAGACACTAATTATGACTGAGCCCAAGCGTTATCTCGTTACGTCCGCATTGCCCTATGCCAATGGTCCCTTACATATTGGCCACCTTGCCGGAGCTTATTTGCCTGCCGACATCTATGTAAGATTACAAAGGTTGATGGGTAAAGACGTAGTTTTCATCTGTGGCTCAGATGAGCACGGCGCAGCTATTACCATTCGTGCAAAAAAAGATGGTGTAACACCAAAGGAAGTTGTTGACAAATACCACAAACTTTTTGAAGATACATTTCAAAAAATAGGCATCTCTTTCGATATCTATCATAGGACTTCCTCGCCTTTGCATCATGAAACTTCCCAGGATTTTTTCCGCACTTTATACAACAAAGGAGAATTTACAGAACAGGAATCAGAGCAATACTTCGATGAAGAAGCCAACCAGTTTTTGGCCGATCGTTACATCATGGGGACATGCCCAAAATGTGGCAACAAAGAAGCGTACGGGGATCAATGCGAAAAGTGCGGGTCTACATTAAGTCCGACTGATTTAATCGATCCTAAATCTACTTTGACAGGAGCGAC
>JAGQWW010000052.1 GCA_020436955.1 Saprospiraceae bacterium
CTTATACCTTTTACTGCTTGATATAAAATATCATCAGCTTTTCTGAAGGTATCCAAAAGAGAGGTATTTCGTCCTGCGATAGATAGCAGTCTCTGATTTGGGATCGTAATCAGTGTATCAACCTGCTTTTGCAGCTCTTCGATTCCTCTCTCAGCGTTACGCATTCTGCGTTTGCCTTCAAACAAAAATGGTTTGGTAACAACACCAACTGTCAAGCAGCCCAGTTCTTTGGCAACCTCGGCTACCACAGAACTACCCAGAGTACCGGTTCCACCACCCATTCCGGCAGTGATAAACAACATTTTACAGTTGTTTTCCATGTACTGGCGCAATTCATCAACAGACTCTTCGCAAGCCAGTTTTCCAATATTTGGTTTGGACCCCGCTCCACGACCTTCCGTCAGGTTTGGTCCCAGTTGAATTTTTGTTCCTACAGGAGAAGTTTCCAATGCCTGAGCATCCGTGTTACAGATGGCAAAGTCTACGCCCACAATACCTTGACGGAACATGTGGTTAACTGCATTAGATCCGCCACCGCCTACTCCAACTACTTTAATTATCGGTGCTTCTGATTTTAATAAGTCGAATATCATGATGTTGTGTTGTTTTGATTAGTGGATTTGGTTTACATCCCAGCCTCGATTGGGCTGTTAAAACTCAGAATCTGGTTCTGCTTCGAACCATTCTTTAGTTTTACGGAAGATGCTGTCAAAGAAAGTACCGCTTCTTTCAGGTTGTTCGGTTACTTCAATTTCATTCTCTTCCTTGTCCGGTGTTGGTTTATCGTCATAACGAATGGCACCTGTATCAACCCCTTCGATTCCTTTCAGTAACAAACCGATTACGGTAGAATAAATAGGGCTGCTAATGGTTTCGCTGTAACCATGGGCCAGATGTTCGATAGGATATCCAATTCTGGTTTCCAGTCCGGTGTGATACTCGGTTAGTTTATCGATATGTTTTAACAAGGAACCACCCCCTGTTAGCACAATACCACCGATTAGACTGTTTTCAAACCCGGATCTTCTGATTTCCCAAATCACATAATCCAGAATTTCTTCTACCCGGGCCTGGATAATACGAGCAAGATTACTTTCGGAAATTTCCTTAGGTTCTCTGCCTTTCAATCCGGGTATAGAAATAATTCTATTGTCAAATACTTCAGCAGACATTGCTGAACCAAATTTCACTTTCAATTTTTCTGCTTGCGCTTCCATCACACTGCAGCCTTCCTTGATGTCTTTAGTGATTACATTACCACCGAAAGCTATCACCGCTGTATGGCGAATGATACCTTCTTTGAAAATGGTAAGGTCGGTAGTACCACCTCCTATATCAACCAATGCTACCCCTGCTTCCTTTTCCTCTTCGCTCAGCACGGCACGTGCAGAAGCGATAGGTTCAAGCGTCATGTTAGCTACATGCAATCCACAACGCTCTACGCAACGCACAAGGTTGTTAGAGGCAGTGATCTGACCGGTAATGATATGGAAGTTAGCTTCAAGTCTAACCCCGGACATCCCGATTGGATCCGTGATACCAATCTCATTATCGACGGTATACTCTTGTGGAATAACATGAATAATTTTGTCACCGGGAGGGAGTGCAAGCTTGTGCATGTCTGAGATTAATTTCTCAATGTCTGCACGGCTGATTTCACTGTACCCATTGTCACGAGTAAGGATGCCTCGGTGTTGTAATGTTTTGATGTGTTGTCCGGCTACACCTACATGTACCCAGTCAAAATCGATTCCTGCCTGTTCACGGGCCCGGTTTGCTGCTTCCCGGATGGCCTTTACAGTTTTTTCGATGTTGGTAACGACGCCTCTTGATACCCCATCAGAGTCGACCCTACCAAATCCCAGGATTTCCAATTTGTCGTGTTCGTTTTTCCTTCCAACAACTGCACACACCTTTGTGGTACCGATATCGATAGCCACTACAGTTGCCGGTTTTTTTGGATCCTTTTCCATGATGCCAATTTTGTTGTGTTCTTAAGTATGTTGTGGTTTTGGTTATTTGCCGGCCACTACCTGCCCGGCAAACCGTAAATCGATTTTCTGGTATTTATTCCACCCTTCTCGGGCGATTCCCTCATGATAAAATACCTTCAATCGCTTTATCTTATTTTCAAGGTCGTCAATAGAACCCAGAAAGATTTTTTGTTTTCCAATTTTAGGAATCAATACAAATTCCTTGTCGTGCACATGAATTTGCTCAACCAAAGCCAGCAAAAACAAATCTCTGTGAATGAATTGGGTTAGGTCATACAAGTCCTTTAGTTGATTTCCCTCTTTTGTAAGAAAATCATCTGTATAAGCCTGAATAGATCCTGTTGCTACTATCACCCTGGCAGTATAATGCCTGGAAGGTGGCATCTTCTTGCCTTCTTCGTCCAGATAATAATCCAAACCATTTTGGTCCATTACACGCAGCACAGGCTTTCTTTGCTCGATTTTCAAATGAATCTTATCATTTGCATCGAAATAAGCATCTGCTTTTTTGATAAAAGCTTCTCCTTGCAACACGGTCTCCAACTCCTCGGTATCTACATCCAGCATCTTTTCACCAATTGGATTAATGCCGAACTCATTCTTAATCAGCTTTTTAACATCACCTTCAGAAATAAAGAACTTATCTTGATCAACCGGTTCAATCTCGATGATCATATCTGTCAAAGTATTAATACTTTGCTTCTCTACAGCAGAGACAACTATGAATGCCGTTGCGAAGAGCAAAGCTATCCAAAGTATTTTTTGTACAGAAGTTTTTAGGTCTTTATTCATGGTAATTATTTATAATATTTTTCCACAATCACATTTTTTACCGGTGTTCTAAGCGTATCAATATCACCTGCTCCAAGGGTCATCACTACTTCAAGGTCCTTTCCTTGCAGATATTCCGGCACATCTGCTTTAGTGATAATTCTTTTCGCTGCATTTTTCATTTTATCCAGCAACATTTTGCTGGTCACGCCTTCAATTGGTTTTTCCCTGGCCGGATAAATTTCCAATAACAGTATCTCGTCCAGCTTATCCAAGGCAGCTGCAAATTCATCTGCAAAGTCCCTGGTACGGGAAAACAAATGCGGCTGAAAAATTCCGGTTAGCTTTTTACCCGGGAAAAAAATTCTTGCGGCATCTATTGCTGCCTCCAGTTCAGTCGGATGATGTGCATAATCATCGATGTATGCTACTTCGTCCGTTCTTGCCAATATTTCAAATCTTCGTTTAATACCTTTAAAGCTTTCAAGTCCTTCTCGGATTTTCTCTTCAGAAATCCCGAGTTTCAAAGCAATCGCAACCGCTATGGATGCATTAAATACATTGTGTCTGCCGGGAAGCGGGAACCTTAAACCCTGAAGCTGCTTATTTCCATTGTCAAAATCGAAAACCATCCTTCCTTCAGAGACTGTCACATTCGAAATTTTCAAATCACCCTGTCCAAACCCTATCGTATCAATACCTTCTATTTCGACCAGATCAGCAAAATCATTATTAATAATAATTTCCCCTCCTGCTTTTACTTGTTTTAAAAATGCCAGATAACCGCCGGCTAAAATCTCATCGGCTGTTCCGTAAATATCCAGGTGGTCAGCATCCATACTCAATACTGCTGCGATATCCGGATGCAGATGCAAAAAACTGCGGTCATACTCGTCTGCTTCCACTACTACCCAATCTGAGTCTCCATCTATAAAGTTGGAGTTGAAATTGGCTGCTATACCCCCCAAAAAAGCCGAGCATTCGATGCCACCTGTCCGCAATAAATGCGCAGTAATACTGCTCGTTGTTGTTTTTCCATGCGTTCCGGCAATGGCAACAGTTTTTTTATTTCGGCTGATAAGGCCAAGCATCTCTGCTCGCTTTTTAATGGGGATTCCACTTTTCACCAGCCATTTTTTCTCAAGGTTTTCATTTGGTATGGCTGGCGTCAAAACAACAACATCTACATCATGGGGTATTCTTGAAGGATCATCATCGTAATGAATCTCCATTCCTTCTGCTTCAAGGCTTTGCGTTAATTCTGTTCTGATCTTGTCATAGCCAAATACTTCTACGCCACGCTTATGGAAATAGCGGGCCAGGGCACTCATTCCAATGCCCCCAATTCCTAGAAAGTATATGCGCTTCAAATCATCCACGGTGAACCAGACTTTTTATTTCTTTTACAATATTTTCAGTAGCATCCGGCAAAGCCAGTGATAAAATATTCCTGGACAAGGTTTCAGCTTTTCCTTTTGTGTCCAGCACATCCAAGGCAGTTTTAATCACTTGCCCGGCATTGCTGTCTTTCACAAGAATTGCTGCGTCTTTGGCTACCAATGCTTTACAATTTTTGGTCTGATGATCTTCAGCAACATTGGGAGATGGCACCAAAATAGATGGCTTTCCCAATAAGCATAACTCAGAAATTGTTAGCGCTCCGGCTCTGCCTATTACAACATCAGCAGCAGCATAAGCCAAATCCATTCTTTCGAGAAATGCTAATAATTTGACTTGGTCCAATTGCGCAGTTTCAGATGTTCTGAATTGAGCCTCATAAATTTTCCCGGCTTGCCAAAGAACTTGTATATCTGTTCTGCTTTTCAGCAGCTCAAAATTCTCTTTCATGGCTTCGTTTAGGGTTCTTGCACCCAAACTTCCGCCTACTATCAAAATCGTTTTTTTTGAAGGATCTAATTCGTAAAAATCCATGGCTGCTTTCCGCATTTCTACAGCATCCATCTCTTTCAAATCTGCTCTCACCGGGTTTCCGGTCAAAACCAGTTTGTCTTTTGGGAAGAATCGCTCTAACCCTTCAAATGCAACACAAATTCGATTCACTTTTGAACCTAAAAGGCGATTTGTAATACCAGGAAAAGAATTTTGCTCCTGGATAAGAGTCGGGATATTCATCCTTACGGCCATTTCCAAGGTCGGACCACTGGCATACCCTCCTACTCCTATTACAACATCGGGTTTAAACCTTTTCAAAATCTTACTCGCCTTCAAAAGACTACTTATCAACTTAAATGGAAAAGACAGGTTTTTTAAGCTCAATTTCCTTTGAAAACCGCTGATCCATAATCCTTCAATTGGATATCCCGCTTTTGGGACTCTTTCCATCTCCATCCTTCCTTTTGCTCCAACAAAAAGAATCTCACTACCAGGCACATCCTTTTTTATTGCATCTGCAATTGCTAAAGCAGGAAAAATATGCCCTCCGGTGCCTCCACCGGAAATTATCACTCTCATGCCCCAACGATTTGCTGATCCTGTTTCTCCTTCAGATCCTCAATGTATTTACTCACGCTTAGTATCATCCCAAAAGCGATACAGGTAAAAATGACCGAAGTACCTCCCATACTCAACATGGGCAAAGTCAAACCTGTAACAGGAACAAGATGTACGTTAACAGCAATGTTAGCCAGGGCCTGGCCGACCAAACTAATAGCCAGGCCTATTGCTAACATGGCACCAAAAGCCTTAGGGCTTATGGTAACTAACCTAATTGTTCTAAACATGAGTAAGACATAAATTCCAAGTATCAGCAATCCGCCAATCAAGCCATATTCTTCACAAATGATAGCATAAATGAAATCTGAATAGGCCTGCGGCAAATGATTTCTTTGCAAACTGTTTCCGGGACCGTTACCTACCAAACCACCATTGGCAATTGCAATTTTAGCTTGTTGGATTTGGTATCCACCTGCTTCCTCGCCGGCAAATTGTTCCAATCTGGACGACCAGGTATCAACCCGCACATAATCCGGGAAGAAATGGCCGATGGCTAATAAAATAGAAAAGGTAATGATGCCCAAAAAGAACAACAACCCGATATAGCGCATAGCTACCCTTCCAACAAACATCATCATGATACAAGTCAAAAACAGCATCGCCGCACTAGACAAATCTGAAGGCGCAATAAGGCCACAAATAATTACGACCGGTACGATGATCGGGAAGAAAGCTCTTTTAAAATCCCGTATGTATTCCTGCTTCTTGGTAATCTCTCTGGCTACATAAATAATCAAAGCCAACTTCGCAAAATCTGAAGTCTGGAAGGTCAGGTTCAAAATAGGAACCATGATCCATCGCTTTGCATCATTGATATCTGCACCAAAAAAGAAAGTATAGATAAGCAGGGGCGCTGCTAATAATAGCAAGTATGGCGCTGCCTTATTAAACCGCATATAATGCATGCGGTAAATCACAAACATGACAGCAAAACCACCCGACAACAACATTATTTGTTTTAGCAAAAAATACTCGGTATCTCCTCCCCTGTCTTTATAAGCAAGGGTACCAGTAGCACTATAGACTACCAGGATAGAAATAAAGGCCAGCACCAGGACGATGCTCCATATAATTTTATCACCTTTTAAATAGTCATAAAACCTGTTGGCCGTGTTCATAGAGTTTGTATTTGCTAATGTTTTTATCCTATCAAAAATTCCTTACAATTTGAGCACCTCATGTTTGAATTGATCTCCCCGGTCCTCGTAGTTCTTAAAGAGATCAAAACTGGCACAGGCCGGCGACAGTAACACTACGTCTCCCTCTTGCGCTTGGTTAGTAGCTTCGTATACTGCTGCCGCCGAACTGGCCGCTTCAACTATGGGTTTACACAATTTTGAAAATGTTTCCTTAATCTTTTCGTTATCTATTCCAAGGCAAATAATTGCCTTTACTTTTTCTTCAACTAGTGTAATAAGCGGTTGATAATCATTTCCTTTATCCTGGCCTCCAACTATCCAAACAACCGGTTTGGTCATGGCCTCCAGGGCAAAAAAAACAGCGTCTACATTGGTTGCCTTGCTATCATTGATGTATTCGATTCCCTTAAAGTTTCTCACCCATTCCATCCTATGCGGAACCGGGGAGAAGGAATTTAAACCAGCCTGAATCTTTTCAGGAGCAACGTCCATCAACCAGGCTGCCGTAATGGCACAGGCAGCATTGAATCTGTTATGCGGCCCTTGCAACCTGGTAGTATCAAATGAATAATCATGACCCTCCAGATTGAATACCATTCCCGGAATCTTTATTCCGATTTTTTGTGCTTGTATTGGGTGTATATCAAGTCCTTCCAGGGACGCTTCATTTTCAGCATTGTAGAAGAACACGTCATTTTCAGTCTGATTCATTGTAATCCTGAACTTTGAAGCTGCGTATTTGGACATTTGGTAATCATATCGGTCCAAATGGTCCGGGGTGATGTTTAATATCATGGAGATATTCGGCCTGAAAGTTTCAATTCCATCCAATTGGAAACTACTCAATTCAAGCACATAAACATCAGCAGGAGCTTCACATAATATTCTGGCAAAACTCTTTCCTACATTCCCACCCATTACAACAGATAGTCCACCTGTTTTTAGTAAATGGTAGGTCAAATGCGTAGTGGTGGTTTTTCCATTGGAACCCGTTATACCAATAATGGTCGCATCCGTATAAAAGGATGCAAACTCTATTTCAGATATAACCGGTTTTCCAAGTTTCAATAGTTGCTGAATCAACTCCACCTTATCTGGAATACCTGGACTTTTGATTATCCAATCGGCATCCTGGATCTTTTCCCAGGTGTGCCCACCCTCTTCAAAAGGTATGTTATTTTCAATCAGTTCTTTTCTGTATCGCTCCTGGATATTTCCTTTTTCAGAAAGCCAGATTTCAAAACCTTGTTTTTGAGCAAGCAAAGCTGCTCCTACCCCAGATTCTCCAGCGCCAAGTATGGTTACCTTTTGCATCTTATCGGATTTTCAGGGTAAGTACAGAAACAACTGCAAGCAAGATTCCTACAATCCAAAAACGAGTCACCATTTTAGGCTCAGGAATACCTTTCTTTTGATAATGATGATGAAGTGGGGACATCAAAAATATCCTTCTTCCTTCTCCATACTTTTTCTTGGTGTATTTGAAATAAGATACCTGGATTACAACAGACAAGTTTTCCACGACAAATATTCCGCAAAGTATAGGTATCAATAATTCTTTTCTGAGAACAATAGCCAGAGCGGCAATAATGCCACCTAGCGTAAGACTTCCGGTATCGCCCATAAAAACCTGGGCCGGATATGCATTATACCAAAGGAACCCAATACAGGCTCCAAGGAAACAAGCAGCAAAAATTACAAGCTCGGAACTTCCTGGCAAAAACATAATATTGAGATAGTCCGCTGCTATGAAGTTACCGGAAACATATGCGAATACGCCCAGGGTTACACCAATAATAGCAGAAACCCCGGTAGCAAGTCCGTCCACCCCATCCGTCAGGTTTGCAGCATTGGAAACGCTGGTCACTATAAAAATTACAATGGGAATGAAAACGGCCCAAACCCAAACTGCTGCATTTTCCCCAAGGAAGGATAACAGCTGCTTGTAGTCAAAATTGTTATTTTTAAAAAAAGGAACATTGGTAAGTGTGGTCTTTACATATGCCCAGGTTTCGCCATTGGCATCTGTTTTTGTTTCAACAATTTCATAATTAGCAGCTGCTGCAGCATCTGTAGATACTCTTACAACTACCTGATCAGAAAACAACATGGTTAAACCAACAATTAATCCCAGGCCAATCTGCCCCAGAATTTTGAATTTACCACTAAGTCCCTTTTTGTTTTTTCTAAACACTTTGATGTAGTCATCAATAAAACCAATGACCCCCATCCAGACTGTTGCAAGCAACATCAATAGAATGTAAACATTGTCCAGCCTTGCAACTAATAAACATGGAACGAGAATAGCCATGATAATGATAAAACCACCCATGGTAGGCGTTCCTTCCTTTTCTTTTTGGCCGTCTAATCCCAAATCTCTGATAGACTCCCCTACTTGCAGCCTTCTCAAAAACCGAATGATATTTCCACCAAAAACCATTGATATTATCAATGATATAATGATAGCAGTACCGGCTCTGAAAGTGATATATTGCCATAGACCCGCTCCAGACCATTGAAAGTTTTTTTCGATGTAGTCAAACAGGTAGTACAGCATAGTATGTAGTGGGTTTTAGAGTTTAGTAAGTTTAAAATTGCAGACCAACGAGGCACTCGAAAGTACCCCGTGGCTGCACATCAATCTGAGAATGAGAAATAATAATGGTTTCTTAGACCATTACCGGCTTTGTCTTTATAGAAGCCCGAAGGCATTTTTTAGTATCAGTAAGTCATCAAAGGGCTCTTTTACACCTTTGATTTCCTGGTATTTTTCATGACCTTTTCCGGCCACCAGGACGATATCATTTTCATTGGCAAGCTTCACTGCAGTTTTAATAGCCTGTTCCCGGCTAGTGATACGTAACACTTGGTCTTTATTTTGATCCGGAACACCTGCCTCCATTTCATCTAAAATGGTTTCAGGGTCTTCAGATCTGGGGTTATCAGATGTCAGTATCACCAGTTCGGACATTGAACAGGCTACTCCGGCCATAATGGGTCTTTTCGCTCTATCGCGATCCCCACCACAACCAACTACAGTTATGACTTGGTTTTTTGGTTTTTTAACCTGCAAAATGGTTTGCAGGACTTTTTCCAGTGCATCCGGAGTATGAGCATAATCAACGATCCCTACTTTTCGAGTAACTGGTTCAATAACATATTCAAATCTTCCTTCCGCAGCATGTAATTTGCTGAGCTGGGTAAGAATTTCTTCTTCTTTAAAGCCAAATTCACTTGCAACGCCGAAAACTGCCAACAGGTTATAAGCATTGAAATCACCAATTAATCTGGTAAAAACTTCAATTCCATTTACCTGCAGGTGGAGGCCTTGCAAACTATTTTCAAGTATCTTTCCTTTATAATCAGCCGGCCTTTTTAGTGCAAAAGTCTTCACCAATGCTGCAGTATTTTGCACCATAACGGTTCCTCTTTTGTCATCGATGTTAACCAGGGCAAAACTGCCTTTGGTCATGTTATCGAATAAAGCTTTTTTTGCTTCAATATAATTTTGGAAAGTCTTGTGATAATCCAGATGGTCATGGGTAATGTTGGTAAAAACACAACCCGCAAAATCAAGCCCTGCAATCCTCTTTTGGTCAATGGCATGTGAACTGGCTTCCATAAAAGCATATTCACATCCGGCATTCACCATTTCAGAAAGCAACGCATTGATACTAACGGCATCTGGAGTGGTATGAGTCGAAGGAATAACCTCCGATCCAATCTTATTTTCAATGGTAGATAGCAAGCCACATTTGAATCCCAGCCCGGTAAACAATTCGTACAACAAGGTTACACAAGTAGTCTTCCCATTGGTTCCGGTTACACCCACCAATTTTAATTGATTGGAAGGAAAACCATAAAAACAGGAAGCTGCTTCTCCTAGAAACGCTGCACTATCGGAAACCCGCAGATAGGTAACATCCGGTTCAATTTGTTCCGGAAGTATTTCACAAACAATGGCTTTAACGCCTTTTTCAACCGCCTTTTCAATGAACTTGTGACCATCCGTTTGAGTGCCTTTTACAGCAACAAATAAACTATCAGGTCCTGCTTTGCGCGAATCAAACTGGATGTCAAGGATTTCTCTTTCAAGAGGTCCACTGACATCCAGCACTTCAGTGTTTTTTACAACTAACCTGAGATTCACGGTTTCAAAGTTTTAAAGGGACTTCTCCCTTCGTAAAGCAATTGGCTGTTGCCAGCCGGTTTGGATATTGGTTCATAGTGTGTGGGTAGCGTCAATCACGGGATTATAATATCAGCTTAAGTAAAGTTTTATTCGTTGTCCATTAGCCCGGGTACCCGGGAGTATCGATTGGCGTGCGACTTTTCCTGCACCCTGGATATCAACTTTCAACCCAAGGTTTTCAAGAATGTAGACCGCATCCCTCAATCCCAGCCCTCTTACACTAGGGATTGTTTTATCAGATACTTTTTTAGGTAATAATTTCAAAGAATCATTTTCAGCTTTTAGAAGCGTCCACTCATTTCCTTCCACTTCTGTGTAATCCATCTTCAAAGCATCCAACAAATATTTTATTTCTTCTTCCTGCCCTCCCATAAACTGTGGCAACTGATTGGTAGCCAACACCGCTTTAGGTTCTTTTTTAGAAGGGCTGTTTTGCAATTCCTTACGAGAAGCGAACATCTTGTCTGCTATCTCCTTAAATACTGGGCCGGCCACTTCACTTCCATAAATTCCATACACCTGAGGATTGGCAATCATCACGATACAGGAATACTTAGGGTTTTCTGCCGGGAAATAACCTACAAATGATGCCTGATAACCTCCTACA
>JAGQWW010000529.1 GCA_020436955.1 Saprospiraceae bacterium
TTATCAGCTTCATCCAGGCTCAATCCCAATTCATCAGTTAACTGATAAATTTTTGCCATGGAAAATACACCTACTCTATTGGCAATAAAACCGGGCGTGTCTTTACACAAGACTGTCTTTTTACCAAGGTAGACATCCCCATATTCCATGAAGAAATCTATCACGGACTGTTCTGTCTTTGGTGTTGGGATAATTTCCAATAAGCGCAAATATCTTGGTGGATTGAAAAAGTGCGTTCCACAAAAATGCTTTTGAAAATCATCTGAACGTCCATCCAACATCAGGTGAATCGGAATACCGGATGTGTTGGAACTAACCAGCGTACCCGGTGTACGATTTGCATCCACTTTTTCAAAAATCAGCTTTTTGATATCAAGTCGCTCTATGACTACCTCGATGATCCAATCGCAGTCTTTTATTTTGGCCATATCATCATCGAAATTACCGGTGGTGATACGGGAAGCAAATTCTGTATTATATAAAGGTGCAGGTTTAGACTTAAGGGCTGTTTTCAAAGCACTGTCAGCAACCTGATTTCGGATGGCAGGGTTAGTTTCCCCTTCTTTCATATCACGAGGCAGGATGTCCAGCATTAATACCTGCAATCCGATATTGGCAAAATGACAGGCAATGCCTGAACCCATCACACCGGAGCCCAGCACTGCAACTTTCGATATTCTTCTCATTTTGATTTTTATTGGAACGGTTAAAAGTAATGGCTAAAAATGCCCTTTTTTAAAAGGCGACACCAATCTAGCGAAAATTCGCTGGATTGTCAAAAAAGAAATTTGAAAATATGTTAAGTGGTCGGCAAGGCGTGCAATAAAAGATATATAATCATCAGCAATGTGACACTAGGCCAAAAGCCATCAATACATTTTCAACTCCTTTTTTACCTTTGCAACAAATTAATAATTGAGCATGAGAAAGGTATTAGGTCTATTGGTATTAACCGCATTGATATTCAATGCATCTTGTAGCAAAGAGGATCAAGGAGAAATTGACAAGCAATTGATTGAAGAATATATTGCTATGAACAATATCCCGGCGGTAGAAGGACCGGATGGATTGTTTTTTGTAATCGACAAAATGGGTTCGGGACCTAAACCAACCATCAACTCAACAGTCAAAGTACATTACAAAGGAACTTTGTTGGATGGAACAAAATTTGACTCCTCCTATGACCGTGGCGAACCTGCAGAATTCAAATTATTTCAGGTAATTCAAGGATGGCAAATCGGAATTCCATTATTTAGAGATGGTGGCAAAGGAAAATTGATCATCCCTTCTCATTTGGGATATGCCGATTCACCACCTAGAGGTTCTGTCATTCCTTCTAATGCAGTATTGGTATTTGATATAGAATTATTGGACGTTTTTTAAACTGACTCTACAAAATACATTGGCATATTGCCCTTCCCTTTCACTGGCACTTCCCCTCTTTCTGACAAGGTGATAGAAGGTGGCAATTGTTCCGCAGTCGAAGCAGAAATATTTACGCGACCTGCTTCACATGCTGACTCTAGCCTGCTGGCAATATTTACTGTATCACCCCAAATGTCATAGGCAAACTTTTTCTGACCAATTACCCCTGCTACCACAGGCCCCGAATGGATACCTATACGCATGCGCCAGTAATCCTTCCCTTTTGAGATTTTTTCACGGTACCGCTTTTCCATCCAATCTTGCATAGCCAGACCCGTTTCGACCATTTTTTCAGCATGTCCTTCTATTGGTTCAGGTACACCACCTGCTATCATATATGAATCTCCGATCGTCTTGATCTTTTCCAGCCCATGGTCTTCAATGATTTTATCAAATGCTTTAAAACAGGCATTCAATTCATGCACCACCTCTTCCGGAGCCATAGAACCCGATATCGCAGTAAAATTGGTAAAGTCAGAAAACATTACACTCACTGATTTATAAAAGCGTGGTTGCGCTGTGCCTTTTTCCTTGAGCTCTTTGGCAGTAGCCATCGGGAGGATATTCAGCAACAAATCGTCTGATTTATTTCGCTCATCGGTAAGGATATCCTTCTGTAATTCAATTTCAGCTTTTTGCGCTTTCAGCTTTTGATTGGTTTTCCGAGCAAACAGGAATCCGGTTAGAATCAATCCGATGATAGCCAAAAGTGCGGCACCAAGACCATATGCAAACCTTCTGAAAGAAGCCTGACGAGCCAATTCCA
>JAGQWW010000530.1 GCA_020436955.1 Saprospiraceae bacterium
AGCGGGTGACACGCTATTGCTTCAATCTCAAATATTTGAAGACGGCACCCAATTTTTGGAAAATTTGAATGGAACACCATCAGCATCTATCGTTCTTTTGGCTGAGAATGAACACCAGACCATCTACCGAGGTGGAACGGAGTCGATCCACCTCATCAACTGCTCCTATATTGAAATAAACGGGCTCGTCATCGAACAACAAACCGGCAACGGTATGAACATCGACGACGGAGGTGATTATGATACGCCTTCCAAACACATTTGCATTAGAAATTGCATTTTCCACGATATGGACGCCAGTGGTAATAATGACTTGTTGAAAATGTCCGGCGTAGATAGCTTTTTGATTGAAAATTGCAAATTTACCAACGGAGGTGCGGGAGGCAGTGGCAGTGACTTCGTTGGCTGTCATTGGGGCACTATACAAGATTGTTATTTTGATAATCCGGGTAGTAGTGGTATACAAAACAAAGGGGGTACCCAGCATATCCGAATTCAAAGAAATATTTTTAAAAATGTATCCCAACGTGCACTCAACCTGGGTGGCAGCACAGGGCTTCAATTCTTCAGACCACCTCTTGGTAATCCTATTGTCAACGCTTTTGAAGCAGCTGATTTGGAAGTCTTTTCCAACGTATTTATTGGTAGCTGGGCTCCGATTGCCTATGTAGGAGCTGTTCGGGTCAAAGTTTACAACAACACTTTTTACCAACCACAAAATTGGGTTATCCGCATTTTACAAGAGACCAACACAACGGGTTTCTTGCCCTGCGCTGACAATGAATTCAGCAACAATATCGTCTACCTTCAAAATGACCTGACAGAAGTAAATATTGGACCCAATACTGACCCTGGTTCCTTCACCTTTAGCAATAACCTTTGGTTTAATGAAAGCAGCAATAATTGGACGCCCAATCTACCTGTTCCGGATATTGACCAGGTGATTGATGATCCTTTGTTTGAAGATGCCAATGCTGAAGATTTTCATATTTTGGAAAATAGCTCTGCTATCGGAGCAGGCTTTGAACTGGGAGTTCCTGGGACAGACTTTGATCAAAACCCATTTTTAACACCACCATCCATCGGTGCATTTGAAGGAGGTGAAAGGGTGACGCGTGTAATAGAATCAACCTTAACAAAAGAAAATTTCCTGTATCCAAATCCAACAACAGCACAAGTAACTATTGAAGGTGATTTTGAAGGGGGACAACTGCAACTATATAACGCTGTAGGAACGGAGCTTCGGCAATACAAATCGCTTTCTTCTCCCCTTACTATAAGTTTGACCGCTCTTCCCAGTGGTTGGTATTTTGTTGCCATTAGCAAGACGGACAACAATACTACATGGGTTTCTAAAATTTATAAGCAGGACTGACTCCCTTTCCAATTCAATCTTGATAATATGCGATTTTCCTTTTATTTATTACCGATTGCCATAATTCTAACTGCTGATTTGGCAATTATTGGTAATTACATATATACATGTGGATTTCAATTTCTGGATTTTATCATTGTAATTGCCACATTAGCCTTTGCTATATTACTTGGAAGATATGGAGAACAATTTTCAGGGATGAAATCATTTTTGTTAAAATTACTTGCGGTGGTACCTCTTGTAATCTTAGGAATGATGTTTTATTTCGTGATTTGCTAAATAAATTGACGATCTATCTAAAATAGAGCATCTCAAAATGAAAATCTACCTAATACCAGGACTCGGATACACCAAAAGGATTTTTGAAAAAATCAGTTTTGGTGACCTGTCTGTCAGCTTCCTCGATTGGTTAGATCCAAATCCAAATGAAAGCCTTTCCCATTATACAAAAAGGTTATTGGTGGATGTACCTGAGAATGAAGAAGATATCATTGTAATAGGTCATTCATTTGGAGGAATTATAGCCCAGGAGATTGCAAAAGCGAAGCGGATAAAAAAGGTCATCTTGCTTTCCAGTATTAAATCCTCAAGGGAGATGCCTCTTTCTTTTAAAATGGTACACCATCTCAAATTATACAGGCTATTTACCAGGGAGTTTAGTATCAAAACCGTGCAATTTTGGGGTGATGCCCATGGTTTTCAAAGCAAGGAAGACAAAGCATTATTTAAAGAGATGGTTAGCCAACAATCCAATCTATATCTTCAATGGGCCCTCCAAAACCTATCCGGTTGGAAAGAATCAAGCATTCCCCAA
>JAGQWW010000531.1 GCA_020436955.1 Saprospiraceae bacterium
TTAGTGAAGGAAGCCTCCTGGCTCAAGCCTCACCAGGCCTTTCCTTTTTAACCGTTAATGACGGCCTTTCGCAAGGGATGATTTTCGATATTTTGCAAAGCAAGGATGGCTTTATATGGATAGCAACCAAAGATGGATTAAATCGCTATGATGGTGCAAGGTTTGTTACTTATTCTACGAATCCTTTCAATCCTTTTGCTATCTCAAGCAGTGAAATATGGGCATTACACGAAGACCAAAAAGGCAGAATCTGGATTTTATCCATCGATAGGTTGGATATGTTGGAGCCTGAAAGCGGTCGATTTTTTCATATCACTTCAAACGGTGAAAGATTTCATGGGATTAAAATAGCGGAGACACCGGATGGAGGACTTTGGTTTGCCGGTGAAGAACACATTTCAAAATTGGAAATCAGGGAAGATGCTATTGAAAATGCCATCAAGGAAGGGACCGGAATCGTTGAAGGAAAATGGAAAACTTTTAGAATCGATGAAAACAGACTGCCTCCAGGGAAACCAATGGGACCTGGTCCCATAATATTTACAAGGGACCAAAAAATGCTAATAGGCACCCATACAGGGGTGGAACAGCTGGATCTGGTTTCCGAAAAGTTTTCGCCAATCTTTGAAAGTCACCCATTTTATGTGATTTGTATGGCAGAAAGTCCAAACGGAGCCATTCAGGTAAAAGGGAACTTAAATATGGGCGGTCAACGCTGGGTGGAAATATCCGGTGACTCGACAAGATCATTTATAGACCAACAATCGGCCTATCCTCGCAGCAGGTTCATTTATGATAAGGAAGGCAATTTCTGGACCTTTCGCGATTGGAAAATTCAAAAGTGGAATCCGGACAGCTTCTTTTCAGGTGGCAAACCCCTGGTAGAAATCCAAGGCAATACGCTTGGTGTCAACAAAAGCCAGGCCGGCACGGAGTACATGATAGATAAAAGTGGGTTGATTTGGGTCGGAACCAGTGGCTATGGACTGATCAAAATTGACGAAAACGGTCCTAAGTTCAAAACCTTTCTACCAGGTGTATCCCATCGAATCCTGTTGGAAGACCCGGATGGCGGCATTTATACCTCCTGGTTTCCAGATAAAAAATTTACCGATAAGACCTTTGAAAAGAGCGTTCCCAATGAAAAATTTAAATCTTACCAATACCAAACTGAGAGTAACGTCACTTTTGCAAAGGATGGATCAGTTTGGTTGCTTGAAAATTGGGAGAATCGATTATCCAGGCAGGATGTCCCATCTGAAACAAAAACCTACTACCCTTTTGACGGATTGACCCTCCTTACTGATAAAAAGGGATATCTGGTATCTGTTAATGAAGAAGGCTTGCATAGGTTTAATATAAAGACAAAAAGCGCCGATCATTTTCCATTTGCTACGCCCATTCCAAAATTGTCAGAAGTATCGAAATACTTGTATGAAGACAGTGAAGGCACTTTATGGATTTTTGGCCTTACCGGTCTGGTCAAGGCAGTTCCTACTTCTATTGGCTATGATTATACACAATTTATAAACGATACGAAAAACCCTTCGTCCCTTTGCTTTAACACCGTAACCTGTGCAGTGGATGATCCGATAGAGCCCGAGCGATACCTTTGGCTGGGTACAAAAGGTGGGGGACTCAGTCGTTTGGACAAAAAAGCCGAAACTTTCAAGCAATATACCCGAGATCATGGTCTTCCGGATAATGTAGTGTATGGTCTACTTGCTGAAGACCATCATGGCACACGCCATGCTCCCGGCTATATTTGGTTGAGCACCAACAAGGGGCTTTGTCGATTTGATGTCCGAGAAGAGAAAACCCGAAATTTTTCAGCCGCAGATGGCTTGCAAAACAATGAATTCAATAGCGCCTCCTACCTGAAAACGAAGGATGGTACCTTGATTTTTGGTGGGATTAATGGACTCAATGTATTCCACCCGGACAGCCTTCATTTCAATGAAAACCTACCTACCATTCACATCGTCGGATTATCAGTCGATAATATTCCTGTGTCCACAGTAGGATTTGGGAAAAAGGCTACAGAGGGAGGGTCACGCTTACAATTTGCCCATGACCAAAATCTATTCAATTTTGAATTTGCAGCACTTGAATTTACCAATCCAAGCCAGAACCAATACAAATATCAATTGCTTGGCTTCGACCAACAGTGGGTG
>JAGQWW010000532.1 GCA_020436955.1 Saprospiraceae bacterium
TTTATGGAAAAGCTTTCCGGCAGCCATCACCTTATTATAGGTACAATACGTTCATTGCCCAGGGTGATAACTTCCTTACTGAACAGAATATCAATATTACATTGTTGCCAGAGATTACCAATTCATTTGAGGTAGGTAGTAGTTGGCACAATGAGACGGAAGATGTCAGATTGGAAGCCACCTATTTTTACAGCCAAACCAACAACCTGATTTCCTTTGACCAAATTGTAATCGATCCGGACGATCCAAGCAACAGACTCCTGGGGGTTGGATATTTCAATTTTGGCGAGACGTATGCAAAGTTGCAGGGATTACAATTATCGGCCTATTTGAAAAATTTGATTCCCGGTTTTTATTTTCAAAACAGACTCCATGTGCAATATGCCTGGGGAGAAGAAGAGTTGCCCGGTATTGGTGTATTGGACCAGGTCAGGGCCCAACCAGCCTGGACTTTTCAGTGGTTGCAGGAAGCGAAGATCAGTCAAAATATCTATTTGCACCTTCACCATTTGGTTCATTCTTCCAGCATCAGCCGTCGGGCCAATAGCTTATTGGAAGTAAGACAAGATCCGGAACAGTATGACATCCCAGGTTATTACAATTTGGATGCAGTGGTCCGCATTAGGTTGACAGATAATTTTCAAGTGTATTCGCGGTTCAATAATGTTTTCAATAATGAATACTTTGGGATTGATGCAACGGGTACCAGCGATGACCTGATATTCAATCCGCAGTCTAAATTTTGGTTTTTAATGGGTGTCAATTACCAGTTATAGATATGAAATTTTTAAAAAGAAATATTTGGCTGGTGCTGTTCCAGATCGTGCTTATTGCTTCTTTACAAGCGCAGGGCGATAGCGAATTGGTGAATGCAGATTCCCTTTTTCAGGAAACTTATTGGCAGGCTGTGGAAGGAAAGCTTAGCGCCCTTCGGCAACAGAGGAATTTTGAAAAACTAGGTGCCAATCTTTTAGCTTATGGTGATACGGCCCTTTTAAAAAATAATATTCCCCTGGCACTTCGATTCTGGACCGAACTTGGGTCGCTTTGTGAGGAGGAAGAAGTCAGTGAAAAGGTTTGTGTAGAAGGTAATAGAAAATTAGGCCGCTTGTATATGGAAGAAGGCTTGCCAGACAGGGCAATTGGCTATTTTAGAAAGGTATTAAAACGATCCACCTCGCCACAAAAAGAAACCTTATTGCATCTTGCTTCTGGATTTGCAAAAGTGCCTGATCTAGATAGTGCCATTTATTATTTGAATACCGCCCTAAATCTGCCCGGAAAGGACCCTTATTTTGAAAGGAAGGTATTAGAAAAACTTTCCGATCTGTACATGGTCTCGGAACAATATGGGGAGGCCATTGCCTGTCAGGAGGCTATTCTAAAAATGAATCCATTAAGTGAGAAAGATACCAAAGAGGTAAAAGCCATTACTGAAAATAATATTGGTTATCTCTATCACAAACAGGGCGATTTTGAAAAAGCGCTGGAGCATTTTGAATGGGTAGAAGATCATCTGGTTGAAAAAAATTGGGTGAATGAAGCCTCCTTGTATTCCAACATGGGAGTAGCCTGGTTCAATCTCAATGATTTAAATAAGGCGCAATTGTATTTTAAAAAGGCCATTGATGCACTGGATGACAACAATCGTCCGGTATTGGAAGCGAATCTTGAGAATTTATTGGCCAAGGTGTTTATCAAAAATGAAGATTATTACCAGGCGCTGCAGTATGTAGAAAAAGCCGAAGTAAATGCAAGGAAAGGAAAGGATATGGTGGTGATGAAAAATGTCTATGGTACTGCCGCCGAGATTCATCAGAAGTTGTATGATTTTGAAAAGTCCTTGAATTACCTGGTAAAGTTCCTTTCTATTAGCGATAGTCTTGAGTTAGAGAATCGCTTCCGGCAGCAAAAGATGGTGGAACAACAAAGTTTATTGGAACGCTCTGAAAAGGAAATTCAATTATTGATGGCTGGTCGTGAGTTACAGGCGCTGGCCATTCGCCAATTGGAACTGGAAAAGGATAAATTGACCCTGGCTTCGCAAAATATGGAACTGGAAGCCATCCAACAGGAGCAAAAGATGGACTTGTTGGAAAGGGAAAAAGAAATACAGGATGCCAGGATTCTCAATCAGGAATTGGAAGCCAAACGGGCACGGCAGGAATTATTA
>JAGQWW010000533.1 GCA_020436955.1 Saprospiraceae bacterium
CTTTTGGGCAGACCTGAAACGGCCATATAGGCATCGCCAATCGTTTTGATTTTTTCGATGTTATAGCGCGTTACAATTTCATCAAATGCACGGAAGCAGGTGTCCAGTTCAGTTACCAGGGCCTGCGGCGATAAGCGTTCAGCAACTTTGGTGAAACCTACAAAGTCGGAAAACAAAACCGTGACATCTTCAAACATTCTTGCTTCGGAATGACCATTCTTTTTCAACTCCGATGCGACTTCTTTGGGCAGGATGTTTAGCAAAAGCTGCTCAGATTTGCGACGCGAACGAATGACTACCAAAGTAAATGAGATAACCGCCAGGAAGCCAAAAATGAACAGTGTGATTTCCCACTTGCGCTTTTGATTTATCAGGGTGTTTATTTCCAACTGCTTTTGGGTGAGCTTTTCTTGTTCCAATTTTTCCAATTCAGCCCGCTCCTCACCCAGCTTTGCCAACTTCACTTTGTCATCATTCGAACTGATGGAATCCCTAATCTGTTTAAATTCTTTGTAATTCTCATAAGCACTTTCATAATTGCCATTTTTGGCCTGAATTTCTGCAATCTTATTCAGCGAATAAGCCAAATCGGCCAGGGAAGAGAAGTTTCTAAAAGGTCCAATCGAACGTTGAAAATGGAATAGGGCTTTTTCCAGGGCCGCCTGCCTTGAAGTTGCCACTCCTGATGAAACCGCAGTAGTATCCAGGTAAGCCTGGTAATAAACGTCAGCAATGTTTTGCTCACTCAATCCCACCCCCATTTCAAAATCGATCTGCCTGTGCAAATCACCGGACTCCTTGAATGATTCAATGGCTTTGCGATTATTGCCGGCACGCTTTTCTATCATTCCAATATTGCCAATAATGACGGCGGCAAATTTCAGGTTGTTGATCTC
Organism: Saprospiraceae bacterium; assembly: GCA_020436955.1. Classification (GTDB taxonomy): domain Bacteria; phylum Bacteroidota; class Bacteroidia; order Chitinophagales; family Saprospiraceae; genus JAGQWW01. The sequence continues at coordinate 897 of JAGQWW010000533.1, forward strand.
CTTGGATACTTCAGCCGCTCTCCTAAAGTTTTCAACCGACTCATTAATATTGCCCATTTCAGCATGTGCGATAGCAATCTCATTATAATTTTGAATTTCCTCGCCCTTGGCTTCCAGCTGCTTATTTAATTGAAGCGATTTGGTAGCGTAAAAAAGTGTCTTTTTATAGTCCTCTGTTTTTCGATAAACAATAGCAATTCCACCTAAACATTGTGCTTGTAACCTTTCGTCCTGGAGCTTTTCTGCCTTTTCGAGTGCAGTTAAATAGCTTTTGAGCGATTCCGGATATTCAGCAGCCAATTGTTGGGATGTCCCTATCGAGAAATGTGCGCGGGCCTCGCCTTCTACCCAATTTCCTTCCTTTGCATATTGTAATGCTTCGCGACCAAAAGCTATTCCTTTTGTTGGATCAGAATTTCGGTACTGTATAGAAAGGTCCAAACAGATTTCCGCCTTTTTTTGTGGATCTCTGACTGTTTCCAGTTCCATCTGAAGGGAATCGACATTTGTATTTTGAGCAGCAGCAAAATGTGGAATGAGCAAAAGTACCAGGAAAAGGACTGTCAAAATGGAAGGTATTTTGACTTGAAAAGGGAAAACAACAGCTAATAGTCTTGCAAGGGAAAACTTAGCCATAGGAAGCTTTTATGGTCTTAAATTAAGGTAATGGTAACTGAATACACAGGTTCTTCACCTAAGAGTAAATGAAACTACAATCTCTTCTACCGAAAACCAAAGAAACAATATTTTTACAGGATGTCCAGTATTTGAATACAGAAACAAATTACTTACCTTTGGCGTTAGTAACTTAATGCGTTAGTATGATAAAAAGCTTTGGCAATAAGGAAACAGAAAAAATATGGGAAGGTCAATACTCAGAACAGTTTCCATCAAGTATCCAACCTATTGCTCGTAGAAAACTTAGGATGATCAATAATGCACAGGACATTAATGATCTGAAAATCCCTCCCGGAAACAGACTTGAAAAACTTAAAGGAAGTTTACAAGATTTCTGGGATATCCGCGTAAACGACCAATGGCGCATTATTTTCAAATGGATTGCCGACGATGCGTTAGATGTACAATTAATTGATTATCACAAATAAGATTATATGAAAAAGCTGCCAAATATACATCCGGGTGAAGTCCTATTGGAAGAGTTTTTAAAACCTATGGGAATTAGTCAATATCGCCTTTCGAAGGATTTAAAAATACCACAAACCCGGATTAGCGAAATCATCAAACAAAACCGCAGAATTACGGCAGATAC
>JAGQWW010000534.1 GCA_020436955.1 Saprospiraceae bacterium
TAGTATAGACCACTTTCAGGTCGCGTTTTTGACTCTCCAATACAGTGGCAAAAGCATTTAAGCCGGTACCAAATCCAATTTCCAAAATGCTGATTTCTTGTTGGATAGCAGCTTTGAATTTTAAAGCGGCTCCTATAAAAACATGATAGGTCTCAGTGATCGCACCATATTTTGAATGGTAAGTAACGCCATACTCAGCAGAGAGTAGGGTATGGGAGCCATCCTGGGTTTCCTTGATCTCGTTCATGCTTTTTGCTGCGAAGATAATCGAAGGGACCAAAATAGAAAGAAGGATAATAAGGCACGTTGCTTATTATCCTTCTCCTGTATTTATTCGCGGAAAATAATCTTGTAGATTACATTTCCATAGCTGATACCAGATGTTCAAAGTCTGCACAATTAATTCCAAAGTGGGATGCATCGTATTTGCATTCACCATTCTGAATCCACAAAACCTGTGGAGACTCGTGCGGAACGTTGAAACTTACCGCTATATGATTCGAAATATCCCTATACCGGATTAAATCCAAATAATGGACATCAGCCTGGTTTTCATCCAGTGGCCAATTTCTCTCGAGCCTGTTTTTTGCGGTGGAACTGATGCTACAGCGTGTGCTGTGCTTAAAAATGAGCTGAGGCTTTTTGAACGATGCTTCCTTAATTGTCTCTATATTCGAAACATCATCTATAAAACTCCAGTTAATCATATACTATTTCTTAACAATGGTGGAAATAGCAGTAGTAACTGTTTTGACAGCATCTTGGTTCACTGAAAAGTTATTTGGACATCCGTAACCTCTGTTACAAGAAGAAATAGATGCTGCAAATAGAATTAGGGCGAAAGCTGCCAGGACTTGTCTTACACTTAGTTTTTTCATTGGATCAAAGTTTATCTTGAATATGATGGGTATACTTGCAAAAAACGGAACTTGTTTCCGTTTTAGTATGAATCTATATTAAAAATTTTTGCAAAGTTAGGGACTTTTGACAAATAATACATCCTTAAACCCTGGCAAGAAACATTTTAAGGGGTTTGGTGTTCAAGTCGAGGTTGTTATTTTTGCAGTCAATTTTATAATTACCACTAATTTGTAAATACCATGCCAAGAGTTTTGCAATTAAGAGAGGCCCTTAGAGAGGCGATGGCCGAAGAAATGCGCCGCGATGAAAATGTCTTCCTGATGGGAGAAGAAGTTGCCCAATATAATGGAGCCTATAAAGTAAGTAAAGGATTGTTGGATGAGTTCGGTGAAAAAAGAGTAATCGATACTCCGATTGCAGAACTTGGTTTTGCCGGTATCGGTGTAGGTGCTGCCATGAATGGCCTTCGTCCAATTGTAGAATTTATGACCTGGAACTTTGCTGTGTTGGCATTTGACCAAATTGTAAATAATGCTGCAAAGACCCTTTCTCAGTCTGCAGGACAGTTTGCATGTCCAATTGTTTTCCGCGGTCCTTCTGGTGCTGCCGGACAGTTGGCGCAACAACACTCCCAGACTTTTGAAAGCTGGATGGCCAATACACCTGGATTGAAAGTTATTTCCTGTATCGACCCAGCTGATGCAAAAGGACTGTTGAAATCAGCTATCCGTGATAATGATCCGGTATGTGTAATGGAGTCTGAAATCATGTACGGCTACGAAGGTGAAGTGCCTGATGGAGAATACCTTGTTCCTATCGGAGTTGCAGCCACCCGTAGAGAAGGCACCGATGTTACCTTGGTATCTTTTAATAAAATGGTGAATGTTGCGATGGAAGCAGCGGAAGAGCTAGAAAAACAGGGCATCTCTGCTGAAGTAATCGACCTCCGTACTATCCGTCCATTGGATCACCATGCCATCGTTCGTTCGGTTCAAAAAACCAATCGTTTGGTAGTAGTGGATGAAAGCTGGCCATTTGCCGGAGTCTCTGCTGAAATTGCCTACGAAGTACAGAAATATGCATTTGATTACCTGGATGCACCAGTAACTAGAGTAAATGCAGCCGATACTTCCCTTTCCTATGCACCAACTTACGTTGAAGAATATATGCCTAATGCTGCCAAGGTTATCAAAGCAGTAAAGGAGGTGATGTATTTGAATGCATGATCCTAAATAACGAATGACGAAATACGAGTGATGAGTTTTCCAATTCGTCGCTCGTACTTCGGCACTCGA
>JAGQWW010000535.1 GCA_020436955.1 Saprospiraceae bacterium
GTTTGACTCTTGAATTAGGTTTGCTGTATTTACGAGTTGCGGTTTACGATTTACAAAAGGCCAATGGTTTAAGACCAATAGCTAATAGCCAAAAGCCAAAAGCAAACCAAAGACCAAAGACCACTAAGAGTACATGAATGAAGAATACATGAATTAAGAGGGAAGAATATAAATAAAGGATGAAAGATGGATGATGAAAGATATTTTAGGGGTAGGGTTTACGATGTACGAAATGCCAATGGCCAAAAGCTAATAGCTAAAAGCCAAAAAAATACCAAAGGGCACAAGACAAAGAGGAGAGAGAAAAATGGGTTTTGCCGTGTGCCCTGGATTGAAGATGGAGTACTACAAATTTAACTAAAATCAGTTATCAGTTGCAATAGGTTCCTCTAATTTTTTCTTGATTTTTCCCTTATGGTTAAATACCAGATTTACTAACAATTCATTGGTTTCGAAGCTGATCTGGTATTGTGGTTTTTTTCCGGGCCTTTCTGTTTTTAAAATGGCACTTACCGAACGAATTTCAGGGTATTTTTTTTGCCAGCAGTTTTTTACTTTACTGGGTAGTCCTGATTCAGCTATTTGGGTGTTGGAAGAAATCCAGTCTCCGTCAGCTTCAAACAGTGCGGTGCAATACTGCTCTTTGGTATTAAAAAAGCTGGCCGTATAGTTTCCTTCATATGCTTCCCATTCAATCACCTCAGCATTTGGATAATTGTTTTTAAAAGATTGTGATACTGCTGCTGGTACATCCTGTGCGAGGCCAAGGCTGCTTACAAAAAATACAAGCAGGGCAATGAACAAAGGATGTTTATATTTGGAAATCATACGCTTTTGTGGTTTCATTTGTAATATGGTCAAAGGTAGCATTTTGTGCATTATTTCGGTCAGGCAAATTGTCAATCTATTGATTAGTAATCAAGCAGATAATTTGTATTCCAGGATTACAACGTTAAATGACCAATAAAATTTGAGGCTCAGGCTCATCAATGTTAGCATCAAAAAGCGATTTTTTTACCTTTGTCGAGTTTTTAGCAGGAAGCAGACCATTGTAAAGGGAAATTCGTGTTGAATTAAAGGTAAAAAGCTGATGCTTAGTTGATAATACATTACAAGCATCAATTCAATAAGGAAAATCTCAAACTATTTGCACCAATCTGCGTAGACCCTGCATCTCATTACTGGTATAAAAAATACACTTTTCAGCTCCGGCTGAATTTCGAATCTGAAAATTTTCAAAAATTATCATAACCTATGTTTAAGCGACTAGTGAATCTTTCCGGCTGGCTGACCTTTGCGATTGCCACCATTGTGTATTATTTGTCGGCCGAAAGAGTAGGTAGTTTGTGGGACTGTGGAGAGTTCGTTTCCGGTGCCTACAAATTGGAAGTAGTTCACCCTCCGGGAGCACCTTTGTTTTTGTTGGTAGGAAGAATATTCACCGTTTTTGCTGAAATGTTTTCCAGCAATCCGGAATCAATTGCCTTTTCTGTCAACCTCATGTCTGGTATTTGTACAGCTTTTGCTGCAGCTTTTGTTGCCTGGTCTACCATCATTTTGGGAAAACTGGCACTCAAAGGCCGCGATGCTGAACCTGAAGGAGCAGAAATGTACGTTTTGGCAGCATCCGGTTTGATTGCAGGTCTTGCAACAGCTTTTGCTACTTCTATTTGGTTCTCAGCAGTTGAAGGCGAGGTATACGCTATGTCAACCATGTTTACTGCTATGGTAATGTGGGCTGTGATGAAGTGGTACAACTTACCTGATAATCCTACTTCTGACCGTTGGTTGGTATTTGCTGTGTTTGCAGCAGGATTGTCTATTGGAGTTCACTTGTTGTCAATGCTGACTTTCCCTGCATTAGCGCTTTTCTACTACTATAAGAAATTTGAAAATCCTACCATCAAAGGGATGTTGATTTCTGCAGTGTTGGGTGTAGCGTTGATCGGTATTATTCAGATGTTTATCATTATAGGAATCCCAACCCTTTGGTCCAAGATGGAATTGTTGACTGTCAACAGTTTCGGTATGCCGATCAATTCAGGGTTGATTCCAACTTTGCTGATAATTGGTGCAATCTTTTATTTTGGTTTGCAATATGCACACCGCACCAAAAATCATATGATTGAATTGTTGGTGGTGAGTTTGAT
>JAGQWW010000536.1 GCA_020436955.1 Saprospiraceae bacterium
GGACCGACCGGCAACAACTTTTTTTTTTTTTTTATTCCCAAACATTTTTGCCGTATAGTTTAATAATTCAGGGCCACCGGTTTTGCCATGCCCGGGAATTACAATATCAAGTCCATCCTTGTGACGATCCAGGATGATTTGCATAGTAGAAGGCCAAGAATTAATGTCAGCATCAGCCAGGTTACCCTTTCCGGCGTTCATAGATTTGACAGAACAACCCCCAAAAAGTACTTTCTCTGCAGGAACATAGCTGTAAATATTATCGCGAGTATGGGCGGGACCTGCATAAAAATTTTGAACTTTTATTGTGCCAGCTTTCAGCACTAAAAGGCTGTCAAAACCCACTTCCGGTATTTCATATCCTTCTTGCGCTGCTAATTCGATGGTAAGGTGATTGGCATAACTTGGGATTTTGCGGTCATGAAAGGCTTTTAATCCTCCCAGGCAGTCGATATGAAAATGGTTTACCACTACCCCGGCAATCTTGCAATCCATCTTTTCCTCGAGGAATTGAATCAACTCAATTGATACGGAGTCATAAGACGGAGTATCGAAGACCAACGCTTCCTTATTGTTTATCACCAACATTCCATTGCATGCAACTTTCCCAAAGTCATTGGTCTGCAGGTAAGTAATATGTCGAAAGGTAGAAGGACTTAATTGCTCGACAATCAGGTCATCAGAATGGTAAATTTCTTTATTTTGGGAAAAGGCAACAGTGGAAGAGAATCCCAGAAAAAGGACAAAAAGGGCTTGGTATTTCATCTTGGTAAATTCAGGGGGTAATTAAAAAAACAGCGAATAGGATATCTGCAACTCAAAACCTTTTTTCCACCTTATCCAGGCCTCTCCATTTTCGGTTAAATCCTCTTTAAATAGTCTGCAATAAATCCAGTCACCTTGCACCATCAATGGTTTCAGAAAATCAAAATCTTTATCAACTTTTGAAGCATGATCCAATGGTTTATCGTGCAGCACCTGTTGAGAAGTGTCAATCGGCTCAATACTCGGCAGCGCCAGGAGAAATTCGGGCCAATCAATAAATTCTCCCGCTCTGACATCTACATAACGGATGGTAGCATCGTCTTCATTAACAATAATGCCATACATATCCTGACCGATGGACACTACCTGAAAAAGAAAGACTTCATAATCCGGTTTTATATGGATGGGCGACAAGTATGCAGGAGCATAATCGATTTCAAAAGCACCATTTTCAGTTAAATCCATAACGATGGAATCCGATGGAGTCAGGTCAAGGATGGATTTTTCAAAATTCGGGGTATCATATAAATACAAAACATCCAATTCGAAAAAGTAGGGTTTAAAAAATCCCATTTCAATAAGACCGGATTGAGGGGAATGTACATCTTTTTTTATAAAAAAAGCACTGCAAAGCAGGATGGTTGCTCCCAAGTAAGCAAGGGAAAAAGCAATACCAAAACGTTTATAGAACCGATTCATTTGAGGTTTAATTTAAATCAAAACGCTCTACCGCTCCAACATTTGTTGTAAGGTCTTTACTTCCTTTTTGTTGAGTTCGCGCCACTCGCCAGGCTTTAAGGTGCCCAATTCCAAATGCATAACACGTATTCTTTTCAGGCTTACTACCTTATAACCCAAAGCTTCACACATTCTTCTGATTTGGCGATTCATACCCTGGGTTAAAATAATTCTGAATACAAATTTGCCAATGGCTTCCACTCTACAACGTTTGGTAACGGTTCCTAATATTGGGACACCACTTGCCATTTTTGTTAAAAACTGCGGAGTAACGGGATTATTTACTTTGACGACATATTCCTTTTCGTGGTTGTTCTCTTCCCTCAAAATTTCGTTGACAATATCACCATCATTTGTCAAGAGAATCAAACCGGTGGATGCTTTATCCAGCCTTCCGATAGGAAAAATACGTTGTGGGTGATTAATAAAATGAATGATATTGTCCCTGTCCTTTAAATCAGTGGTACAGGTAATACCAGGAGGTTTGTGTAACATTAAATACAAGGGGGCGGGCTTTTCTTTTAAGGGTCTGCCGTCCAGCAAAACTTCATCGCCATCTTCTACCCTGTTTCCCTTTTGCGCTACTACTCCGTTGATACTTACCCTGCCGGCATCTATTAACTTATCTGCTTCGCGACGTGAGCAAA